>JBKOWC010000162.1:0-9011 GCA_046724215.1 Pseudomonadota bacterium
GCAATTGCCGGTCCAAATGGTACCGCGCGGCCGCCGAGGAACGGGGCGTCGCGCTCAGCGACCCCCTGGCGCGCCAGATCGTCTACGGCATGCCCTATGACGAGTGGAAGGCGAAGCACCAGAAGGAGGCCTCGCCCGAGCAGCAGAAGGTCCTGGCGGCAACGCACAAGCACTGAGGTCCCGACGGGCGCCAACGCGGCGGGTCGGGCTTGCGGCCCGCGGGGGCGGCCGATATTGTCCGCCGTTTTTCGGCGGCAGAGGCCCGCCGGAAGGGTTGGGGAGCAGCCATGAAGAAGGCCGGCGGCGTCGCGGCGGATCGCCTGCGCTCGTTCATCGAGCGGATCGAGCGGTTGGAGGAGGAAAAGGCGGGGCTGACCGCGGACATCCGCGAGGTCTATGCCGAGGCCAAGGGCAGCGGCTTCGATTCCAAGGTGATGCGGCAGATCGTGCGCCTGCGCAAGATGGATTCCGCCGACCGCCAGGAACAGGAAGCCCTGCTCGAGGTCTATCGGCGCGCCATCGGCCTGGAATGAACGCACGACGCCCGCAACCATGGCGCTGCCGCGCAGTACTCTGGCGCCCGTCGCAACCGCCGGGCTGATCATGATCGTCTGGGGCGCGACGCCGGTCGCGACCCGCCTCGCCGTGGCCGACCTCGATCCCGTCCATGTCGGCCTGCTGCGCACGGTGTTCGCGGGCCTCCTGGCCTTGCCGATCGCGCTGGCGTTGCGCCAGCCCTTGCCCAAAGACCGTCGCGGCTTCCTGCTGCTGTTGGTGTCGGCCGCCTCGGGCTTCATCGTCTTTCCACTGCTCTACAGCGTCGGCCAGCGCGACACCTCGGCCATGCATGGCGGCATGATCCTGGCGGCCCTGCCGATCTTCACCGGCAGCTATGCCGCGCTGGTCGAGCGACGCCGGCCGACGGCGCGCTGGATCCTCGGCTGCATCGTCGCGCTCGTGGGGGAGTGCGCGCTGATCGCCCTGCGCGCCGGCGGGGGCGGCGTTGCGCCGACGCTGAGCGGCGACCTCCTGATCCTTCTCGCCGCCCTGCTGGTCGCGGCCGGCTACGTCGCGGGCGCGCGGTTGGCACAGGGCGGCTACAGCAGCCTGGCGACGACCTTGTGGGGCGTGGCGCTCGCCGCGCTGGTGTCGGCGATCCTCATGGCAGCGAGCGTCGCGCGCGGCGGCTGGCCGTCCGCCGGATGGCTGTCCTGGGGTGCCGTGCTCTATCTGGCGAGCGTCACCACGATCCTCGGCTATGTCGGATGGTACTGGGCGCTGGCCCGCGGCGGCATCGCCCGCATCGCCACGATCCAGTTCTTTCAGCCGGTATCCGGCCTGATCCTCGCGGCCCTGCTGCTGGGGGAGCGGATGACGGGCGGACTGCTCGCCGCCTCGATCGTCATCCTGGCCGGCGTGTGGATCGCGCAGCGGCGCTGACGGCCGGGCGCTACTCGTTCCAGTGGTGGCAGGCCACGCGGTGGCCGCGCTCGATCTCCTCGAGCGTCGGCACGACGCGGGCGCAGAGTTCCGTCGCCTTCGGGCAGCGGGTGCGGAAGGTGCAGCCGGAGGGCGGCTTCAGCGGCGAGGGCAGGTCGCCCTTGAGCACGACGCGCTGGCGGTTGCGCTCCACGTCGGGGTCGGGAATCGGCACGGCCGAGATCAGCGCCTGGGTATAGGGGTGGCGGGGGTTGGCATAGAGCTGGTCGCGGTCGGCCAGCTCGGCGACGCGGCCGAGATAGAGCACCATGATGCGGTGGCTGATGTGCCGCACGACCGAGAGGTTGTGCGAGATGAAGATAAGCGCCATGCCGGTCTCGCGCTGCAGGTCCATCAGCAGGTTGACGATCTGCGCCTGGATCGAGACGTCGAGGGCCGAGACCGGCTCGTCGCAGACGATCAGCTTCGGGTTGTTGATCATGGCGCGCGCGATGCCGATGCGCTGGCACTGTCCGCCCGAGAACTCGTGCGGATAGCGGTTGATCTGGTTGGGAAGCAGGCCGACCTTGCGCATCATCTCCTGCACGCGCTTCTTCGCCTCGGCGGCCGGCAGGTCTGGCTGAAAGGTCTTCATCGGCTCGGCGATGATCTCGCCCACGGTCATGCGCGGGTTGAGCGAGGCCAGCGGATCCTGGAAGATGATCTGCATCTCCCGCCGCTTCTGCCGCATGGCCTCGTGCGAGAGCTGCGCCAGATCCTCGCCGAGCCAGACGACGCGGCCCATCGACTGGGGCAGCAGGCGCAGGACGGCGCGGCCCAGGGTCGACTTGCCGCACCCGGACTCGCCGACCAGACCCAGCGTCTCGCCCGGCCGCAGCTCGAAACTGACGCCGTCGACCGCCTTGAGGGTCGCCGGCGGCCGTCGCGACAGCAATCCACCGCCGATGCGAAAATGCACCTGGAGGTCCGCGACCGTCAGCAGCGGGGCCGAACCTAGAGCGCCGGGAGATGGCATGCCTTGCTCCTTTCCGGCGCGATCGGTCGCAGCGGCGGCAGCTCCGTGGCGCAAGGCTCGAAGCGGCGGTCGCAACGGTCACGGAACGCGCAGCCCGACGGCAGCCGCTGCAGGTTCGGCGGCTGGCCGGCGATGGTGGTGAGGCGATCATGGCTCGTTTCGTCCAGCCGCGGCATCGAGCGCAAAAGGCCGGCCGTGTAGGGATGCTGCGGATCGTGGAACAGCGGGCTGACGGGCGCCGCCTCGACGACGCGGCCGCCATACATGACCAGCACGCGGTCGCACATGCCGGCGATGACGCCCATGTCGTGGGTGATCAGCACGAGCGCCATGTTCAGGTCGCGCTGCAGGCCGTTGATGAGTCCCAGGATCTGCGCCTGCACGGTGACGTCGAGCGCCGTCGTCGGCTCGTCGGCGATCAGCAGCTCCGGCTGGCACAGCAGCGCCATCGCGATCATCACGCGCTGACGCATGCCGCCCGAGAATTCGTGCGGATACATGTCCAGACGGCGCGCGGCCTCGGGGATCTGCACGCGCTCAAGCATCGCGATCGATGCCCTGCGGGCGCTCGCCATGTTCATGCCCTTGTGCTCGACCAACACCTCGGTCATCTGCCGACTGACGGTCAGGTAGGGATTGAGCGAGGTCATCGGGTCCTGGAAGATCATGGACATGTGCTCGCCGCGAATGCGGTTGAGCTCGCGCGCGGGTCGCCCGAGGATTTCCGTGCCCTTGAATTTGACGCTGCCCTGGGCGCGCCCGTTGGACGACAGGAGCCCCATGATCGACATGAAGATCTGACTCTTGCCTGAGCCGGACTCTCCGACGATCCCGACGGCCTCGCCGGCATCCACCTGAAAGCTGACGCCGTTCACCGCCTTCACCTCGCCGTCCGGCGTCGAGAAGGTCGTGTTCAGATTGCTGACATCGAGGACGGCTGCGGATCCGTTGCCGGACGTTCGCATGAGTCAGCGATCCTTGGGATCGAAGGCGTCGCGCAGACCGTCGCCGAGGAAATTGAGCGCCATCAACGTGACGGCCAGGAAGGCGCAAGGGAAGGTGAGTGCCCACCAGGACGTCTCCAGGGTATCGTTCCCCTCGCTGATGAGCACGCCCCAGCTGGTGTTCGGCTCCTGGACGCCCATGCCGAGGAAGCTGAGGAATGATTCGGTCAGCATGACCGTCGGGACGGTCAGCGTGACATAGACGATGACCGGGCCAATCGTGTTGGGCACGATGTGCCGGCGGATGATGTTGAAGGTCGAGACGCCTGCCGCGTGAGCCGCTTCGACGAACTCCTTGCGCTTCAGGCTCAAGGTCTGGCCGCGCACGATGCGGGCCATGTCGAGCCAGGAAACGGCACCGATGGCAGCATACATCAGCACCATGTAGCGACCGAAAACGACCGTCAGCATGATGACGAAGAAGATGAACGGCATCGAGTAGAGGATATCGACGATCCGCATCATCAGGCCGTCGACCCGCCCGCCGACGAACCCCGCAATGGCGCCCCAGGCGACTCCGATGACGAGGCTCACGAGCGTGGCGACGAGGCCGATCATGAGCGAAACGCGGCCGCCATAGAGCGTGCGCACGAAGAGATCCCGCCCGTTCTGGTCGGTGCCGAAGAAGTGGCCGGAGTCGAAATCCGGCGGCGCGTTGACGAAATCCCAATAGACCTCGTCATAGCTGAACGGGCTGAGCATCGGCCCCGCGATCGCCAACAGGGTGATGACGATCAGGATGACGCCGCTCGCGACGGCGGCGCGGTTCTGCAGCAGGCGGCGCCAGGCATCGGACCAGAGACTGCGGCCCCGGACCTCCTCGGCAGCCGGCGTCAGTTCGGGTCGCATCGTGATGTCGGTCATGATGCGCTACTCGTAACGGATCTTCGGGTCGAGGAACCCGTAGATGATGTCGGCCAGGAGGTTGAGCAGGATGATGAGAGTGCCGTAGAAGATCGTGACGCCCATGACCAGCGTGTAGTCGCGGTTGAGCGCGGCTGTCACGAAATAGCGGCCGATGCCGGGGATGCCGAAGATCTGCTCGACGATTACGGATCCCGTGATGATGGCGGCGACGGCCGGGCCGAGATAGGAGACGATCGGCAGCATGGCCGCCTTCAGCGCGTGGCGCGTGATCGTCTTCCGTTCGGGCAGACCCTTCGAACGGGCGGTGCGCACGAAGTTGCTGCGCAGGACTTCGATCATGCTGCCGCGGGTCAAACGGGCGACGGCGGCAATCTGCGGCAGCGCCAATGCCACGATCGGCAAGATGTACTGGTTGAGCTGGCCCCAACCACCGACTGGCAACCAATGGAGCCACGAGCCCAGGATGAGCGTCAGCATCGGACCCACGACGAAGTTCGGGATGGCGATGCCGACCATGGAGAACCCCATGGTCGAATAGTCGGCCGCCGTGTTCTGGTGCAAGGCCGCCCAGCAGCCGGCCCCGAGGCCGAGTGCGAGTGCGAGCAGCATGGCGATGCCGCCGATCTGGGCCGACGTCGGGAATCCGCCCCAGATCAGCTCGTTGACGGTAAAATCCTTGTACTTGAATGAGGGGCCAAAGTCGCCCTGGAGCATGTGGGCGGTGTAGCGCGCGAATTGCAGCCACAGGGGATCGTCGAGATGATAGGCCTTGATCATGTTCGCTTCGATTACCGGGGGCAGCGAACGGTCGCGACTGAACGGGCCGCCGGGCGCGGCGCGCATCATGAAGAAGCTGATCATGATGATGAGAAAGAGCGTCGGAATGGCGCCGAGCAGCCGCTTCACTGTGTACCGGAGCATGCTCCGTGCCCTTACCGGTTCGTCCGGGCCGGCTCACTCGTTTCGCGAGTGAGCCGGCGCGGGCGATATCCTCGCAGGTACTACTGCTTGATCGACATATAGCGGGTCAGATTATACCCGAGCAGATTGTCGTAGTAACCGTCCACCTTCGAGTTGATCAGGTGGGGGTTGGTATAGTGATAGATCGGGATGATGGGCATGTCGGACAGGAACGTGGCCTCCGCGTCCTGCAGGATCTTCATGCGCTTTGCCGGGTCCTGTGTGACCGCGGCCTCCTTGAGCAGTTCATCATGCTTCGGATTGTCGTAGCCGAGATCGTTCTGCGTCCCCGCCGATTTCATGAACTGCTCCATGAAATTGCTGGGGTCCAGATAATCGCCGATCCAGGCCGCGCGGGCGATCTGGTAGTTCTTCTGGTGGCGCGTATCGAGATAGACCTTCCATTCCTGGTTGTTCAAGGCCACGTTGACGCCCAAGACCTGCTTCCACATCGAGGCGACAGCCACGGCGATCTTCTTGTGGTTCTCGTTCGTATTGTAGAGAAGCTCGAGCTTGAGCGGCTTTTCCGCGCTGTAGCCAGCCTCGGCATAGTATTTCTTGGCCAGCGCCTCACGTTCTTTCTGCGTCATGTCGGCGCCTTCCATCTTCTGCTGCTGGTAGCCGGGAACGCCCGGCGGCACCCAGGCATAGGCAGGCAATTGGCCGCCTTGCGTGATCTTGTCGACCAGCACCTCGCGATTGACCGCGAGCGAGAGCGCCTTGCGCAACTTGAGGTTCGTGCCCAGAGGCTCCTTCGTCATGTTCATGCCGTAGTAATAGGTGCCGAAATAGGGCGCGTCGTGGAATTCCGCCTTCAGTTCCTTCTCGGCCAGCTTGATCTTGTCGGATGGGACGTTGTAGGTGAGGTCGAGCTCGCCCGCGCGGAAGCGTTTGTATTCTTCTTCGAGATCCTGGGTCGGATAATAGTTAATGGTGTCGATCTGGACGTTCGCCGCGTCGTGGAAGTTCGGGTTCTTTTTGAGCACGATCTTCGACTGCGGCACCCAGTCGACGATCGTATAGGCGCCGTTGGTGACCGAATTGCCGGGCCGCGTCCATTGGTCGCCGAATTTCTCGATCGTGGCCTTGTGGACGATCTGACAGGAGCTGTGGGCGAGAATACCGGTGAAATAGGGCGTTGACGCCTTCAGCGTGATCTTCACCGTCTGCGGATCGACCGCTTCGACGGCGAGTTTGTCTACCGGCGTCTTGCCCGCGTTGATGTCCTCGGCATTCTGCACGGGAGCCAGGATGTAGCCGTAGTCGGCAGCCGTGGCGGGATCGACGAGACGGCGCAGCGAATAGACCACGTCGTCGGCCGTGACCGGATCGCCGTTCGACCACTTCCCGTCCTTACGCAGATGAAATGTGTAAACCAGCCCGTCGTCGCTCACCTCCCACTTTTCTGCGGCACCCGGTGTCTGTTCGCCCTTGGCGTCGAGTGTTATGAGGCCTTCTTCCAAATCGTACGTGATGTTCGCCTCGATCACGCCGGTCAGCTTCTGCGGGTCGAGCGATTCCGGCTCATCGCCATTGCCGCGATTGAACACCGTTTCTGCATGGGCCGCGAAGGCGGCGGCGAGGCTGACCGTAGTCGCAAGCGCCGCAACTCGCAGACGCGCAAACGCCTTGCTCATGATGATTCTCCTCAATTCAGACGTGGTTTGTTGCTTGTATCGGCCGACGAACGGGGAACTCGATCCCACATCGCCGCGTGTCGCGATAGTGGAAGATTAAGCATAGTCGTTCAACGCTTTTGTTACGCAGCCATGACGTTGCGCATTCGGCTGCGTGCGCTGCAATAGAATGGCGATTGAACCGACCGATGGCGAAATAGGCTTTCCCTGTTCACTGAATGCGCGAGCGCGGACGCACTGGCGTGATGCCTCGTACATTAGAGCGACCCCAAATCATTGGGGAACGAGACAGCAACGAATCGTTGAGGCCGCCGCCCTCAGCGCTCCGCCAGCAGCCAGTCGCGGAAGGCGGCGACCTTGGGGCGCTTCAGGGCGGCTGCCGGATAGACGAGGTAATAGCGGAAGCGGCCGGCGACGCTGAGCCGGAACGGCCGCACCAGCCGGCTGGCCTTGAGGTCGGCGGCGACAAGCGCGCCGCGGCCGAGGGCGACGCCGTGCCCCTCGATCGCCGCCTGGATCGCGACCGTGACATCGTTGAATTGCGGGCCGCGGCTCCAGTCGACGTCGGGCGCGCCGGCCGCCAGGAGCCACATGCGCCAGTCCGGCTCCTCGCCGCGCGCTCGCCACTCGGTATGCAGCAGCGTGTGCCATTTGAGGTCCTGCGGCGAGCGCAACGGGTGACGGCCCTTGCACAGACGCGGACTGCAGACCGGAAAGACTTCGATCTCGAAAAGCAGTTCCGATTCGAGTCCGGGATAGCTGCCGCCGCCATAGCGGATACCGATGTCGACATTCTCGCGCTCGAAATCGACGAGGTTGGTGGAAGCGTCGATCCGAACCTCGAACTCGGGATGCGCCTTGCGGAACTGGTCGAGACGGGGCACCAGCCATTTCGCGGCCAAGGACGGCGACGTGGTGACGGTGAGGACGTTCGCGTTGTCGAGATTGCGGATGCTGTCGACCGCCGCCGCCAGGCGGTCGAAACCGTCGCGCAGGCCCGGCAGGCAGAGCTGCCCCGCCTCGGTCAGCAGGACCGCCTTGCGATGCCGATGGAACAGCGGCACGCCCAGATATTCCTCCAGCCCCTTGATCTGATGGCTGACCGCGGCCTGCGTCACATGCAGTTCGCGCGCCGCCTTGGTGAAGCTCAAGTGGCGCGCCGCGGCCTCGAAGGCGCGCAACGCGTTCAGGGGAGGCAGGTGGCGGGCCATCGCGTCACAGATTAGTTTTACTAATCAATTGCCTGAGAACTACTCGTTTGGCGGCCGGGCGGACACGGGCGATATTCTTATCAAAGAGCGAGGTCGCTGCCAAGGATCGATGCCTTAGCCCGCCTCATCGAAGAAGGAGTTCTCCCATGTGGCCGTCCTACATCAGCAATCCGGAATTCGCCGTCTATCGCGAGCGCGCCGTGCGCGAGCGGAACGAGGGAATGGCCCGCGCTGGATATCTAGCCATCGTCGGCCTCGGGCGCTTGCAGGCGAATCTGGCCGGCTTCGTGCTGCCCCGGCTCGAAGGAGCCGTCGGCTCCTATCGCGCCTGGCGTGACAGGCATGCGGCGTTGCGCGAACTGCGCGCCCTCGACGATCGCCTCCTGCGCGACATCGGCCTCACCCGTGCCGATCTCGACGGGGTGGTCCACGCGCGCGAAGCGGCGGCCGAGGCTGAGGCCGAGACGGTCAGCCCCGAGATCGTCGTCGTGGCGCAGGATGTCGCCTTGCGGGCCTACGCCGAGGGCCGCTGCGACGACGAGTGGCTCCGGGCGGCCTAGGCCGGGTCGAATCAGGCGGATTCCCGCAGCGGCGCCGTCTCCTTCAGGAGCCAGGCGCGAAAGGCGGCGATCGGACGCCGGCGCTGGGCCGAGTCCAGGCTCAGAAGATAATAGCAGCCGTCGTCGAGGGCGACGTCGCTGACCTTCGCCAGCCGCCGGCTGGCGATGTCGTCGGCGAGCAGCGCCTCGTCGGCAAGGGCGATGCCCTGGCCGGCAATTGCGGCGTCGATTGCGAGGCCTGTCTCGAGGATGCGCGGCCCGCGGGTGACGTCGACGTCCGGCAAGCCGGCGGCGACGAACCAGCGGCGCCAGAGCCC
>JBKOWC010000129.1:0-12574 GCA_046724215.1 Pseudomonadota bacterium
GGCAGAGCCGGCACTGACGCGGCCGTCCGAGATCAACGAGACCGCACTGTTCGCCGTCCTCGTCCTGGCCGAGGCGGGCCTGGTCGCCGGCGTCGGCGGGGCCATCTGGCTGAAGGCGATTGAGCCGCGACCGTTGGCGGCCTTCGATGGCTCCCGCGTGTTTGCCGGCACGATAATCGTGACCGCGTCCGCGCTTGGCCTTGGCATGGTGCTGACGCTGTGGGGCACGGCGAGAGAGCTCGGCGCAGTCGAGGACCTCGCCCGGAACGGCGAAGCTTGGTGCGGTGTCCTGCTCGTCACGCTCGCGATCGCCTGGATTTGGGTGCTGCTGCGGCTCCGTGACGTCGAACCGACCAGATCGTTGGCGACGATCGTCGTCGTCGTAGGGCTGATGGTCCTATTCGCGGTGAGTTTTGCGATCCCGTCGGTCCTTATTCGCGCTCGGGAATGGACGCCCTTTGTGCTTCTCATCGTTGCGCCGGTGACGCTGCTCGGGGCGATCCTCGTCATTGCCTTCGCGCCGCGACTGATTCGAGCGGTGGCATATCGCTGAGGCAGCTGGCGGCCCCACAAGCAAAGCCGGACTTCTCGAGCCGCGAGTTTATTCAGGCAGCCTTTCGCTGCGCCGCGCGATAGAGGCCATAGCCGACCCTTACGAGCAGACCCTCTTCGCACATCCGCGCCAGGTAGCAGCGGGGAACACCGATGACCGTTAGATCGCGCGTTCGCACCATCCCGCGTTCAATGGCCAAGGCAACAGCTCGGTCCCTCAGCGAAGGCTTCGGGCCACCGGCGAGGCGTAGCGCTTCGGCGCGATCCCAGTCGCGCTTGCGCATTTTGGGCTGATCTGGCGTGGCTGGGAGTAGGGAAATCACGTAATCATAGTTCGCATCTTCGCCGATCCCGGGGAGGCACCCATGATCGGAGTTTCGTTGGGCCGGCTCGGCATCGCCGGTTCGTTCGCCATCGTCCTGGCACTTGGCGCTTGCGCCGACAACAAGTCGATGCAGAGCGCGAGCCCCTACGACCGTCTCGGCGGCAAGCCGGCAATCACCGCGGTCGTCGACCAGTTCGTCACCAACGTCGCCGGCGACAAGCGCATCAACGCCTTCTTCGCCAACGCCGACATCCCGCATCTCAAGATGGAGCTGGTCGATCAGATCTGCCAGGCATCCGGCGGACCCTGCACCTACACGGGCAAGGACATGAAGACGGCGCACCAGGGCATGGGCATCAAGGATGCTGACTTCAATGCGCTGGTGGAGGACCTCGTCGCCGCCCTCGACAAGTTCAAGGTCCCGGAGAAGGAGAAGGGCGAGCTGCTGGGCGTTCTCGGCCCGCTGAAGAAGGATATCGTCGAAGGCTGACGGCCGGCCCGAGGCTTCAGGCCGCGGGCGCCGCCGCGGCGCGGGAACGATCCTGCGCGGCGATGGCCGCGCGGATCTGCTTCCACGAGGGAGCCGACCGGAAACCGGGCTGCCGTAGCGGCAGGGCCAACAGGTTGTCGCCCTCCGCCAGCAACAGGCCGGCGGCCAGCAGCGACTCGATCGCGGTGTCGAGACTCTGGCCCTCTTGCGTTGCCGCGAGCTGCTGACGCAGCTGCGCGCGCGAGCGAATCTCGGCGCAGAAGCGCAGCACGTCCGCCTCCGCGACCGAAAGCCGCCGCTTGCCGGCCTCCCAGCCCCAGCGGCCCTCGGTCACGACGACGTGGCCCGCCGCTTCGGTGACGTAGAGCTCGCTCTCAGACTGATGCCGGATCCAGAGATCGATCTCGCGGGCGAGGCCGGCGGTGTACTCCTGCGCCTCGGCCAGCGCGTGATTGGTCATCACGAAGTGGTAGGCGAGACGGCAGACGCTCTCGGTCGCGAACGGGAAGACGTACGGGTAGGCGGGCGCCACCTCGATATCGACCCCGAAGGCCGCGGGATCGTTGAAGTAAGGGCTGAAGCGGTCGGGCCGCACGCGCGCCCACGCGCCGGGCGGATGCAGGTGGCGCAGCTTCGGCACGATGCGCTCCATCGCGTCGTACTGACGCGGTTCCTCGCCCGGGAACCCGTAGAGGAAGTTCCATTCGACGTAGACGCCGCTTTCGGCAGCGAGCTTCAAGGTCTGGACGTTCTGCAGCATGGTGCAGCCCTTGTCCATGAGGCGCAGGATCTCCGAATCGAGGCTCTCGATGCCCGGCTGAATCTTGCGCAGGCCGGCGCGCGCCATCAACTCGACCTGGTCGCGGCGGAGATTCGACTTGGTCTCCACGTGCATGACGATGCGCCGCTCGCCGGCGGCGATTCGCGGCAGCAGCTCCTTGAAGTAGGCCATGTCCAGGATGTTGTCGACGGTCACGACGTCGGTTCCGTAGCGGTCGACGAGGTCGATGAGCTCGCCGTAGGCGCGCGCCTGGCTCTTGCTGCGGAATGCCATGGTCTGGCCGTTGAGGCCGCAGAACTTGCAGTGATGCTTGGCGCCCCACCAGCAGCCGCGCGCCGTCTCGAACATCGGGACCGGCGGGTAGCGCCGGTGCAGCTCCGGAAGCTTCGCGTGCTGGTCGAAGAAATCCGTGAAGTCGGGATAGGGAAGGCTGTCCATGTCGTGCACGGGATCGGCGAGCTCCGTCGGCACCACCGTCTCCGCGCCGTCGCGCACGATCAGCCCCGGCAGTCCGGCGTAGGGCTCGCCGTCGAGGAACCGGCGCACAAGCGTTGGAAAGGCGCGATCGCCTTCGCCGGAGCAGACGACGTCGATGAAGGAATAGCAGCGATGCAGCTCGATCCCCATCTCGCCTTCGCAGTTGGCGCCGCCGAAGACGATGTGGATATCGGGATGGGTTTCCTTGATGCGGCGTGCGAGCGCCAACGACGCCATCGTCTGCTGGAACGAGCTCGTGAAGCCGACGATCGCGTAACGGCTCCAATCGATCGCGCGCAAGCAGGAGTCGATGAAGGTGACGGTGCCTTGGCGGGCCGCCAACACCTGCAACAACCGCGGAACCGGAAACCGATCGGGGTACTCGCGCACCAGCAGATCGGTGCAGTAGTCGAGGCCCGTCGTCGGGTCCTGGCCGTGCGCCGCCGCAGCGAAGATCCACTCGCCCAGCAGCGCGCCGAAATGCGCCGTGTCGGACAGGAATTCGTAGTCTGCAGTCCCGACCTCCTCGGCGTATTCGAGGTGCGAATAGCGCAGATCGCAGTCGACGCCCTCACGGGTCAGCGCGGCTTTGAGGAGGCTGAGCCCAATGTTCGGGTAGTAAGGCGACGCAAACGGCAACGACAGAAGAAGTACGCGCCGTCGGTCATGAAAGCGGGAATCCATAACGATGGCTTCCTGCCCTGGTCAGTCGACGTGATGGCGCCAGGAGCGATACGCGCCTGGCGTCATCACATAAATGAACAGACGGACTTAGACGCAGCGCGGACGGCTGATGCCGTCGGCGGCACCCTCGTGGTAGTTCTCTGCCACAACGTCGGCCGCTGCCTTGAAGTCTTTCGATTTCAGCTTTCCGAAGAACGCCACCAGCTTGTCATCGGCGTCGTAACCCAGTTTCTTCAGCGTCGCGGCCGGCTTCGCCGCAAGCTCGTCGCGAAAGGTCTTATCCATGAGCGCACGGCCCAGGACCAGTTGAACGTCGCTCAACGCCATCGCCTTCAAATGTGCAGGCATTCATCCGTCTCCCCTCAGTTGATTTGGTCGAATAATTCTCGTGGATGCGAGACCCAGGGAATCTCCATCCTCATCTGCCGGCAAAGTTCCTCGGCGTGGGCGAGATATGCGCGCCCTTCCTCGCGGCGTCCCTGTTGCCGACAAATCTCCCCTAGGTGGAACGCAGCATGCGCCGATTCCGGCCGCATTTCTAGCCGGTTTGTCAGAGTGATCGCTTCGCGCAGCCAATGCTCGCCCCGGTCGAACGCTTCGCCGCCGACCGTCAGGCAAATATGCCCAAGCAGGGTCAGAAGCGATGCTTCGGTGGCGCGGTTCTTGACGTCCCGCGCACGCCGGAGCGCGCCGCTCGCGGTTCGTTCGGCGTCGCCGCAGGCGCCAGCGATCAACTGGGCGAGCGCGATAGCAGCCTCGCACCAGGGATGAAAGCAGACCAGTTGCAAGGCGATGGCCTTGGAATGCGCGGCTTCGAGCAGTGTCATCGCCTCTTCGTGCCGTCCCGTCAGGGCGTAGCAGCGCCCGAGCTGCCCCGCGATGAAGGGCTGGAGCACGTCGATGCCCGCATCGCGCGCCTGCTCGAACGCATGTTCGAGATGCAGGAGACCCGCGAGCGCGTTGCCGCGCACGAGCTCGGCGAATCCGAGCGCGAAGTCAGCAAAACTGAGGTCGTACGGACGGCGCGATTCTCTGGCGATGGCGCCGACCTCGTCCGCGGCGGCCAATGCGCGGTCGAAATTGCCGAGGAGCGTGTGCGCGTTCGCCATCGTGCCGATCGACAGCACGGAGATCGCACCTGTCGTCTGGTGGCCGCGATGGCGCCATTCTCCTCGCAGCCGATCAAGATCGCCCTCGATCGTGTTGATCGCCTCGACAAGATCGCCGCGAAACCAATGGGTCTGACCCAGAGCGAAGCCGCCCACGACCGCCAGGTCCTGATCGCCGATCGCATTGGCGATATCGCGGCCTCGGCGGGCCTTCTCGATTGCTTCGTCGACGTCACCCTGGATGCTGAGGAATATGGCTTGGTCGATGCTGATGCGCGCCAGCCGGTGATTGTCGCCAATCGAGGAGGCCAGCCGCTCCGCTTCCACCAGCATATCACGGACGCGGTGCAGATTCCCGGAGGCGCCCAGCGCGATGCGCAGCCCGAAACGCGTATCGATGGCGCGCCCGACGCTCTCCGGGGTGTGCTCCAGATGCGCCTGCGCGCCGAGGGCGAATTCGAAGTTCCGCACCGCTTCGCTGAAGGCGGAGCGCTCGATCGCCCGTCGTCCGGCCAGATAGAGGTAGGCGGCGGCCTTGTCCCATTGTTCGCCATTGAGAGCGTGATAGGCGAGCCGCTCCACATGCTCCTCGAGCCGGTCGGCGTAGCGTGTCTCGATCGCCTCGAGGACCTTGGCGTGCAGCTTCCGGCGTTGCGACAGCAGCATGCTGCTGTAGGCGACATCGTGGGTGAGCGCGTGCGCGAAGTTGTACTGCAGGGTCGGCAAGCGCTGCGACTCGTAGAGCATCTGCATCGTCTGCAGCTCTCCGAGCATCTGCAAGATGGTCGCATCGGGCAGCTCGGCGATACCCTGCAGGAGCGCTACCGGCACTTCCGTCCCGATGACCGACGCCATCTGCAGCAGCGTCTTGTGGCCGGGGGCGAGCCGGTCGATGCGGGCGGCAAGCACCGCCTGGACGCTGACGGGAATGCGGATCTCGTTGATCGGCGCCGCCAGCAGGCGGTCGCCGCGTTGACCGGCGAGGGCGCCGGTCTCCACCAGCGCCTTGATCATCTCCTCGAGAAAGAGGGGCGTGCCGCTCGCGCGCTGCATGAGCAGGCGCTTGATCTCGACGAGCTTGGGCGAGGCGCCGAGCAGATCGACGAGCAGTTCGTCGGCGGTGGGCGCCGCGAGCGGCTTGAGGCGGACCAGCGCGCAGTGGCCGTGTGCGGTCCAGGGATTCGCGAATTCCGGCCGATGCGTGCCGATCACCAGCAGCGGCACCGCTTCCATGCCATTCACGACGTGTTCGAAGACGGCCAGAGATTCGGCGTCGATCCAGTGCAGGTCCTCGATTGCCAGCACGACGGGAGCCTGCAGAGCGCTCCGCAGGATCAGCGCCGTGACCGCGTCGAGTGTCCGCTGCCGGCGCTGCACGGCCGCGAGGTTGGCCCAGGCCTCGTCGGTGACCGGCAGGTCGAGCAGCGCCTCCAGCGCCGGCAGCATCGCCGCGAGCGCCGGATCGATCGACAGGACCGTGCGGTGCAGCTTCTGGGCGACGTCGCCACGAGTGTCGCGCTCTTCGACCTGGCACCAGAACCGGATGAGGTCGCCGATCGTCTTGTACGGAATGTTGCGATCGTGCTCGGCGGTGCTGGCCAGCAAAATCGTCGTCCCAGACAAGGCAGGCGCACGGAGAAACTCGTGGACGAGGCGCGACTTGCCGATGCCGGGATCGCCGACGATACACACGCTGCGGCCGTGGCCGCCTCGGGCGGCGGCGAAGGCGTCCTGCAGCGCCTCGATCTCGCCGCCGCGGCCGACGAATTTCGACAGTCCGCCCGCCGCCCGCGCCGCCCAGCGGCTCTGGACGCGCTTGATGGCCGTCAGCTCGTAGATCTCCAACGGTTCGCCGGCGCCCTTGACCGGCATGCGTCCGAGGGAGCGGACGGCGACATATTGCTCGGCAAGGCCGTAGGTCACGGCCGACAGGCGGATGGTGCCGGGATCGGCCGACTTCTCCATATGTCCGGCCAGGTGCGCGACCGGACCCTGGGCGTCGTAGTCGACGGAAAAATCGTTGCCGATGGAGCGGACGACGACCTCGCCCGAGTGCAGCCCGATGCGGATCGCGATCGCATCCTCGTAGAGCGTCCGAATGCCGTCGCGGATCGCTAGGGCGGCGTAGCAGGCCCGAACGGCATGGTCCTCATGCGCGATCGGGGCGCCGAACAGCGCCATGATGCCGTCGCCCTGGATCCGGTTGACGGTGCCGCCGTAGCGGTGGACGGCCTGCATCATCGCATGCAGGGCCGGCTGCAGGCGCTCGGCCGCCTGCTCCGGGTCCATGCCGTGGATCAGGATGCTCGAATCCTTGATATCGGCGAAGAGGACGGTGACCTGCTTGCGCTCGTTGAGCAGACGGGCGGGTGCCGTACCACTCGGCTCGACCTGTTCGGCGAGGCTGGAGCCGCAGCCGCCGCAGAATTTGGCGGCGACGCGGTTGGAAAAGCCGCAAGACCGGCACTCCCGCGCGAACGGCGCGCCACACGACTCGCAGAACCGGTATTCCGCTGGACTATCGTGCCCGCAGGTCGGACACAGCATTTCTCACGTCTCCCCGCCCCGGGGGAATGTAAACCTGACACTTGACACGTTGTCCACCGCCCGGCGGTTGTGATGCCGGTCGGAATCGTTAACGACCGCTCAGCGGTGGCCGACCAGCTTCAGCCAGTCGTCCTCGCTCAGCGTCGTCAGGCCCAACTCCTGCGCCTTGGCTGCTTTCGAGCCGGCGTCGGCGCCGACGACCACGTAGTCCGTCTTCTTCGATACGGAGCTTGCGACCTTGGCGCCGAGCGCCTCGGCCCGCGCCTTCGCCTCGCTGCGGGTCATCGCCGTGAGCTCGCCGGTGAAGACCACGGTCTTGCCCGCGATCGGCGAGCCGCTCGTCTTCGGCGCCACGAAATCCTTGACCTCGACCTCGGCGGCCAGGTCCTTGAGCACATCGAGATTGTGCGGTTCGGCAAAAAAGGCGACGAGATCGGCGGCGAGCGACGGGCCGATGCCCTCGATGTTGTCCAGCTCCTGGAACGCTGCCCCTTCGCTGTCCTGGGCCGCGATCATGGCGTCGCGCCAGGCCGACAGCGAGCCATAGTTCTTGGCCATGAGGCGCGCGGTCGCTTCGCCCACCTGGCGGATGCCGAGCGCGTAGATGAACCGCTCGAGCGCCATCGTCCGCCGCGCCTCGATGGCCTGCATCAGCTTGGCGACGGACTGTTTGCCCCAGCCTTCGCGCTCGACCAGCTCTTCCTCGTGTTCGTGCAGACGGAAGATGGCGGCCGGTGTCTTCAGCCAACCCTCCTTCCACAGCTCCTCGATGCGCTTGTCGCCGAGGCCGTCGATATCGAAGGCGTTGCGGCTGACGAAATGCTTGAGCCGCTCGACCGCCTGGGCCGCGCAGATCAGGCCGCCGGTGCAGCGGCGCACCGCCTCGCCCTCTTCGCGCACCGCGTGGCTGTTGCAGACCGGGCAGCGGTCGGGGAAGGCGAAGGGCTTGCTGCCGCGCGGCCGCTTTTCGGGCACGACGGCGACCACCTGCGGGATCACGTCGCCGGCGCGCTGGATGATGACGGTATCGCCTTCGCGGATGTCCTTGCGGGCGATCTCGTCCTCGTTGTGGAGGGTGGCGCGCGACACCACGACGCCGCCGACCGTGATCGGCTCGAGATTGGCGACCGGCGTGAGCGCGCCCGTCCGGCCGACCTGGATGGTGATCGCTTTCAGGATCGTCTGCGCGCGCTCGGCCGGGAACTTGTGGGCGAGCGCCCAGCGCGGCGCCCGGCTCACCATGCCCAGGCGTGCCTGCCAGTCGAAGCGGTTCACCTTGTAGACGACGCCGTCGATCTCGTAGGGCAGCTTGGCGCGGCCGTCGCCGACTTCGCGGTAGAAGGCGAGGGCCGCATCGATGTCCGGGCAGCGCCTGGCGAGCGGGTTGACCGCGAAGCCCCAGGCCGTCAGGTGCTGCAGGAAATCCCAGTGCGTCTCGGCGACGGGTTCGCTCACCTCGCCCCAGGCATAGGCGAAGAAGCGCAGCGGCCGCGCCGCCGTCATCTTCGCGTCGATCTGGCGCACGGACCCGGCGGCGAAGTTGCGCGGGTTGGCGTAGACGGCTTCGCCGGCGGCCGTGCGTTCGGCGTTGAGCTTCATGAAATCGTCGCGGCGCATGTAGATCTCGCCGCGCACCTCCAGCACCTGGGGAATTTGCGAGCCTTTGAGTTTGCGCGGAATGTCATGGATCGTCTTCAGATTCGCGGTCACGTCCTCGCCGACCGTGCCGTCGCCGCGCGTCGCGCCCTGCACGAAGGCGCCGCCCTCGTAGCGCAGCGAGGCCGAGAGGCCGTCGATCTTGGGCTCGGCCACGAGCTCCACGGCGGCGTCCTCGCCGAGCCCGAGGAAGCGGCGGATGCGGGCGACGAACTCGCGCGCATCCTCCTCGTCGAAGGCGTTGTCGAGCGACAGCATGGGGCGCGCATGGGTGACCTTGGCGAAGCCGGTGGCCGGGGCGGCGCCGACGCGCAGGGACGGGCTGTCGGGCCGGCGCAACTCGGGGAAGCGCGCCTCGATGGCGTCGTTGCGGCGGCGGAGCGCGTCGTAGTCAGCGTCGGAGATCTCCGGCGCGTCCTGTTGATGGTAGAGCTCGTCGTGGCGCGCGATCTCCCTGGCGAGGCGGGCCAGCTCCGCTTCGGCCTGCGCCGGCGTAAGCTTTTCGATCTCGATCTCGGCGGACTTCGTCATCGTGCCTTCCGCGCCGATGGGGCCGCGACCAGCAGCCGTTCGGCCGCGGCGCGCGCCTCCTCGGTGATGGTGGCGCCCGAGAGCATGCGGGCGATCTCCTCGCGCCGGCCCTTGGCGTCGAGCGGCGTGACGCGGGTCAGCACGCTCTTGCCGGCGGCGGCCTTCTCGACCCGCCAATGGTGCTGGGCGCGGGCGGCCACCTGCGGGGAATGGGTGACGACGAGCACCTGCAGCGCCCTGCCGAGGCGCGCGAGGCGTTCGCCGACCGCCGCCGCGGTAGCGCCGCCGACGCCGCTGTCGACCTCGTCGAACACGAGCGTCGGCACCGGGTCGGCGGCGGCGAGCACGACCTTGAGCGCCAGCAGGAAGCGCGAGAGCTCGCCGCCCGAGGCGATGCGCGCCAGCGGGCCCGGCGGCATGCCCGGGTTGGTCGACACCTCGAAGACGACGCGCTCGCGGCCCTGCTCGCCCCAGTCGGATTCGGGAAGCGCATCGAGGCGGGTGGCGAAGCGCGCCTTGTCGAGCTTGAGCGGCGGCAGCTCGGTGTTGACGTCGGCGTCGAGCCGGCGCGCGGCCTTGGCACGCGCCTTGCTCAGCGTCTCGGCGGCGACGCTGTAGGCCGCGCGCGCCTCCGTCTCGGCCTGCGCCAGGCCGGCGAGGCGGCCGGTCTGGTCGTCGAGCGCGGCGAGCTGCGCGGCCAGGCGGGCCGCGTGGTCGGCCAACGCATCCACCGTTACGCCGTGCTTGCGGGCAAGGTCGCGGAGAGCGAAGAGGCGCTCCTCGATCTGCGCCAGGCGGTGCGGCCCCAGCTCCGGATCGCTGACCAGGCGGTGGAGGCGGTCGCGGGCCTCGGCCAGCTCGGCGGCGGCGCGGTCGAGCGCGGCGATGATCGGGGCGGTAAGGTCGCCGGCCTTGTCGGAAATACGATCGAGGCGGCGCTGGGCTGATGCGAGCAGCGAATCGGCGCCTCGCTCGCCGGCCAGGTCGCCGTGGGCGGCGCGGGCGGCGTCGAGCAGCTTCTCGCGGTTCATCAGCAGGCGGCGCGCCTCGGCGAGCTCGCTTTCTTCGCCTGGGTGCGGCTCGATCGCCGTCAGCTCGGCGACGGCGTGGCGGAGGTACTCTTCGTCGCTTCGGGTGCGATCGAGGGCGGCCGCAGCCGCGGCATGCGCGGCGCGGCAGGCCTGCCAGCGACGCCAGGCGTCGCGGACCTCTGCCGCCCGATCCGCGAGGCCGGCGAAAGCATCGAGCATGGCGCGATGGGTGGCGGTGTCGAGCAAGCCCTGCTGCTCGAACTGGCCTTCGATCTCGACCAGCGCGTCGCCGACCCGGCGCAAGAGGCCGACGCCGACTGGCTGATCGTTGACGAAGGCGCGGCTGCGGCCGTCGGCGCCCAGCTGGCGGCGCAGGATGATGGTGCCGTCGCAGGGGAGGGCCTGCTCCTCGAGGATGGCGCGCGCCGGATGGCCGGTGCCGATCGCGAACTCGGCGCTGACAGTCGCCTGCGCGGCGCCCGGCCGCAGCAGCGCGGCATCGGCGCGGCCGCCGAGCGCCAGGCCGAAGGCATCGAGCAGGATCGACTTGCCGGCGCCGGTCTCGCCGGTCAGCACGGAGAGGCCGGGCGCGAACTCCATCTCCAGGCGGTCGATGAGAACGATGTCCCGGATCGAGAGGCTCGACAGCATCGCCACCGCTCGGCTCAGAAGATCTTGCTGAGCCAGGATCCTTCGCTCTTGGCGGGCTTGAGGTTCTCGCTGGTCAGCAGGTTGTAGCGTCCTGATACCAGTCGGTGCCCGGGTAGTTGTAGCCGAGGACCGCGCCGGCGGTCTGCGCCTCGTCCTTGATGCCGAGGGCCAGGTAGCATTCGGTGAGGCGGAGCAGCGCCTCCGGCACCTGCGAGGTCGTCTGGTAGAGCTCGACGACGCGGCGGAAGCGGTTGATGGCCGCGAGATATTGCTTGCGGTCCTGGTAGAAGCGGCCGATCTCCATCTCCTTGCCGGCCAGGTGGTCGCGCGTGAGATCGAGCTTGAGCGAGGCGTCGCGGGCGTAGTCGGTGTTGGGGAAGCGGTTCACCACCTCGGTCAGGGCGTCGAGCGCCAGCTGCGTGTTCTTCTGGTCGCGGCCGACGTCGACGATCTGTTCGTAGTAGCAGATCGACTTCAGGTAGTAGGCATAGGCGGCGCTCCTGTTGCCGGGATGCAGTTCGATGAAGCGGTCGAGCGCGATGATGGCGTCGTCGTACTTGTCCTGCAGGTAGTCGGCATAGGCGGCCATGATCTGCGCCTGGGTCGCCCAGGGCGAATAGGGGTGCTGCCGGTCGACCTCGTCGAAGGCCTTGGCGGCCTTGTTGAAGTCGCCCGTCTGCATGTAGGCGTAGCCGGTGTTGTAGAGGTCCTCGGGCGGCTTCTCGACATAGGGCTCCTCCGAGTCGCCGCAGGCGGCG
This sequence comes from Pseudomonadota bacterium, assembly GCA_046724215.1. Classification (GTDB taxonomy): domain Bacteria; phylum Pseudomonadota; class Alphaproteobacteria; order Dongiales; family Dongiaceae; genus JBKOWC01. Next base: position 11,593 of record JBKOWC010000129.1, read on the forward strand.
AGCCACAACAGCGCGGCCGCGGCGGCGGCGGCGCGCAGGGGGCGGTGGAGGGCCGGTCGCAAGATCATGGCGTCACACTCGATGGCGGCAATGACGGTGAACCCCGAAGCGGCGCGACTATAGGCTGCGCCTTGCGGCCGCTCAAGCGCGGGCGGACGGGCGCGCCGCCGGCCGGCCCGGCGGCGATTACGGGCGCGGTCGCGAAAACAGCGGATCGACCCCATTTCCAGCGGCTGGCCCCCTTCGGCGGCCCCGTCGTCCGCCGGCGACGGGCGCTTCGCGCGCATCCGAAGCAGAATCCCAAAACGTGCAAAATAACCTGATGCAGAATGCGTAAATCGCTGACGCTGCCCGGACGATTCGTCGCCATGCAGATGCAGCCGGAGCAGCGTTCGATTGCCCTATTCACGATGTCCAACAGCACGGCCACCCGTGGCTGGGTGGTCAGCCTCCAGTTTAGGAACAAATAAAGAACAAGTCAAGCGGAAAGCTGCGGCCTGCGGCCCGATTGAAGGGCTGCAACGCCCCAATGCGTGCGACTGGGAGACGTGCGCTCAGTCGCGGGAAAACACCCAAGGCATTTGCCGCATACTCTGCGCCAGACGCGACAGAAACGCACTCGAGACACCGCGGGCCCCGGAGAGGGCGCGAGCCCATAGCCGGAGATCAAGGACTATCCCTCTCAACACCGCCGGATCCGGCCTCGGATGCACTCCGCAGGCCGGGCAAACGAGCCCGATACCGATCGCAGCCTCTGCCTCGCTTCGGCGCTTCATGGTGTTGGTGTCCGCCAAATATCGAACGATGAACCACCTGACAGGCTAGCGTTCGGCACCAAGGACAGCAACGGCCGCGGCAGACGGCGGCCCCTGCTCGGGCCTCAGGTCCGCAGGGTCTCCAGATACTAGCGGGGCCATGGACTTCGATGCCAGTAATGGTGAGATCAAGTAACTGAATTACCCTCCGTGGATAAGTATTCGAT
>JBKOWC010000143.1:0-3247 GCA_046724215.1 Pseudomonadota bacterium
AGTTGGCTTGCAATGCCATCCTGCGTCCTTCGACAAGCTCAGGATGAGGGAGGATTTTCGTGGCATTAAGAACGAACCTCATCCTGAGCCTGTCGAAGGATGCTAAGCGTCTGTCCGAGTCTCCCCGCGACGGTCACGTCAGTTCCGCCGGGAATCCCGCTGCGCGCAGATCGGTCTTCAGCGCGTCCTCCAGCAGCTTCACCACCTGCGTCGACCAGGCGCTGCCGCCGTAGGCTTCGCGGGCGCGTAGGAAGGTCCGCAGGGTCAGGCTCGCGAGATCGAGGGGGACGCCGAAGTCGCGGCCGTAGGCCAGGGCAAAGCCGAGGTCCTTCACGGCGAGGTCCATGGTGAAGTTGATGTTGTAGCTGCCGTTCAGGATGAGCTGGCTCTCGGTCTCGTGCACGAAGCTGGTGCCGGAGCTGGCCTTGATGGCGTGGAAGGCCTGGGCCAGATCGAGGCCGCCGCGCTTCGCCAGCATGAGCGCCTCGCCGGCTGCGACCAGGTGGATGAAGGCCAGCATGTTCGTGATGACCTTGATCACCGCGGCCGAGCCGAGCGGGCCCATGTGGAAGATCTCGCCGCCCATGGCTTCGAGCGCGGGGCGGTGAGTCTCGAACAGCGCCTTGTCGCCGCCCGCGAGCACGGTGATCTCGCCGGCGGCGGCGCGGTGCACGCCGCCGGTGACCGGCGATTCGAGCGTGGCCACGCCCTTCTCCGCGGCCTTGGCCGCCAGGCGTAGGATCTCGTCGCGGCCGAGAGTGCTCATCTCGATCCAGGTGCCGCCGGGGCGCAGGCCGGCGAGGATGCCGTCACTTCCCGTGAGCACCTGTTCCGAAATCGCGGGCGACGGCAGGCAGGTGATGACGGCGTCGCTGTGCTCGGCGGCGGCCTTCGGCGAGTCGGCCCAGCGCGCGCCGTTGGCCAGCGACGGCGCCGCGGCTTGCTTGTTGCGATCGTGGACCGTGAGCGCGAAGCCCCCACGCAGCAGGCTGCCCGCGAGCGGTGCGCCGAGGTTGCCCAGACCGATGAAACCGTAGTGCATCGCGACTGTCCCGCCGCTCACTGGATCGGCCGTTCGGTCATTTCGAGGTGGACCTTCGTGCCCTCGTAGGGATGGGCGCGGGCAACGTCTTCGTCGAGCTCGATGCCGAGGCCGGGCTCGGTGGGCGGGATGACGTAGCCTTGCTCCCAGCGGATCGGCTTCTTCAGGATCTTGGCGTGGAAGCCACCCCAGGTCTGGATGCTCTCGAGGATGAGGAAATTCGGGCTGCAAGCGGCGAGCTGAACGTTGGCGGCACCCTCGACCGGGCCGCAATAAAGGTGCGGCGCGATCTGCGCGTAGTGGGCCTCGGCCATGCCGGCGATCTTCTTGGCCTCCAGCAGACCGCCGACGCGGCCGAGGGCCATCTGCAGGATGGAAGCGGCGCGCAGCTCGAGCACGCGGGAGAATTCGTACTTGGTGGTGAGGCGCTCGCCGGTCGCGACGGGGATCGAGGTGGCGCGCGCCACCAGCGCCATCTCCTCCGGCATCTCCGGCGGCGTCGGCTCCTCGAACCACAGGGGATCGTAGGGCTCGAGCCGCTTGGCCAAGCGGATGGCGCCGGAGGCGGTGAACTGGCCGTGGGTACCGAAGAGCAGGTCCGCCTTGGTGCCGACGGCATCGCGGATCAGGCGGCAGAACTTCTCGCAGAGGGCCAGCGATTCGAGCGAGGGTTGGCGCGGATCGAAGACCGAATAGGGGGCGGCCGGATCGAACTTCACGGCCGTGAAGCCCTGTTTCACATACGCGGCCGCGCGCTTCGCCGAGAGCTCGGCGTCGTGATAGATGGTCTCGGTCTCGTTGCCTTCCGGGTAGATGTAGGTGTAGCTGCGCAGGCGCTCATGCACCCTGCCGCCGAGCAGTTCGTAGACCGGCTTGCCGGTGGCCTTGCCAATGATGTCCCAGAGCGCGATCTCGAGGCCGGACAGCACGCCCATGAGGGAGACGTCGGGACGCATCGTGTAGCCGGTGCCGTAGACCTTGCGCCAGAGCGCTTCCATATGGAACGGGTCCATGCCGAGGACGTGGCGCTCGAACACGTCGGCCACCATGCGGGCCATGGTGTGGGCGCCGAAGGTGTCGGCATAGACCTCGCCGACGCCGTCGATGTCATTGTCGGTGACGAGCTTCACGAACAGGAAATAGCGGCCGCCGAATCCGGGCGGCGGATTGCCGACGACGAAGGTCTTGAGATCCACGATCTTCATAAGAGAACTCCCTGCTCCGCAGGCGCAGTGTGATGCCAATGCTGGCGAAGAATCAAACGAACGCCTGGAGCGCTGCTTGCATATGCGGCGGCGGCGGCGCCGTGACCTCGATCGGTGGTCGGCCTTCGTAAAACGGAATTGCCACGCTGCGGGCGAAAAGATGCAAGGGCTCGACGCCCACCGCCGTGCCATAGAGCGGATCGTTCCGGATCGGGCAACCGAGGGCCGCGCAGTGGACGCGGATCTGGTGCGTTCGGCCGGTGCGGGGACGCAGCTCGAGCCAAGCCAGACCGCCGGCGCAGCCGAGCACGTTGTAATCGGTGACGGCCGATTGGCCAGCGGGGTCGGCGACCATGCGCCAACCGGCCTTGCTCGTGAGCTTGCGCAGCGGCAGTTCGATGCGGCCCTGCGAGGCGGCGGGAGCGCCGACGACGAGCGCCCAATACACCTTCTCGATGCGGCCGGATGAAAAGAGACGTCCGAGCTTGCGGCGGGCGCGGTCGTTGCGGGCGAGGATCAGGCAGCCGCTGGTATCGTGATCCAGGCGGTGGGCCGGGATCGGCGGCTGCGAGAGGCCCAACGTGAGCGTGCCCAGCATCGATTCGATGCTGTCCTTGGCACGGGGGCCACCGTGTACCGGCAGTCCCGCCGGCTTGTCGATGACGATGATCTGGCTATCGCGGTAGAGGACGCGGGCGGAGATGTCTGTGTCCGCCCCTGGTCGGTCAGGACTCCCGTAGGGGCGACCTGAAGGTCGCCCGCTTTTCCGCTGCACCGCCGACGGAGATTGATCACGGCCAACGCGTTTGGCCGTTCGCCGGGCGACCTGCCGGTCGCCCCTACGGGGGCGGTTGGCCATCCGGTCAAAACAAGAAATAGCGTTGCGCCATCGGCAGGACCTTGGCGGGCTCGCAGGTGAGGAGCTGGCCATCGGCGCGGACCTCGAACGTCTGCGGGCTGACGTCGATCTTCGGGGTGGCGTCGTTGAGGACCATCGATT
>JBKOWC010000288.1:0-8021 GCA_046724215.1 Pseudomonadota bacterium
GTTTTGGGCCGCCGTGCACGGCGGCCTGGGCCGGGAAGCCGGCCCCGCGGCGTCGCATCCTTCGATGCGCCGCCGTCGACTTGTGCCGGCGTCGACTGCCACCGGCCCCGCCCGACAAAAAGGCCGCCAAGAGCCCGTCCTGCGGGGTCGTCATCATGGACTGCGGGAACCAACCCGCATAGCCGTCGCGCGCGTTCCGTTCGTTGCTGCCCTCGTCGAACGGCGCGGCTTAGAAATCAAGAACCGGCTTTGCGCCGGTCGTCTTGCGGGCAGCCCTTGGGCCGGAAGGTGACGGCCCTCATGCACGTGCGAAACGACGCATCCCGCGGTGAACCGGGCACCGGCGGCCGTCCTCGTCAGACGGCCGGGAGCTCCCCCGGTTGCCGCCCTTCTCGCCGCAAGGCGAGGCCGGAGAAAAGGAGAACCCGATGCATCTGTCGCCGTAACAAGCGGACCCTGCCTGGCCCGCCTGTTGACTCGCCGGAATGGCGGTCCAGGATTACCCTCGCCATCTTAGGGAATGCAGGATCGAATCATGACCAAAGTCCGCGCCGCCGTCACCGAAAAGCCGGGTCGCATCGCGTTGCATGAGTTCGCGATGCCGGATCCGGAACCCGGAGCCGTCGTGATGAAGGTCCGCTTTTCCGGCATCTGCGGCACCGACAAGCACACCTTTCGCGGCGAGAGCAAACAATATGCCGGCACGCCGCATGAGCGGGACCTCACCTATCCGCTCATCTGCGGCCACGAGAACGTCGGCACGGTGGTGGCGCTCGGTGGCGAGGTCCTCGACAGCGAGGGGCACCCGCTCAAGGTCGGCGACCGCATCGTTCCCGGCGCCAATATCGCCTGCGGCGCCTGTCATTTTTGCCGCAACAACTATCCCTACTATATGTGCGAGAACCTGCACGACTACGGCAACAGCCTGCATTGCGGCACGCCGCCGCATCTCTTCGGCGGCTGGGCGGAGTACATGTATCTCCTGCCCGGGACGCACATCTTTCGCGTGCCGGACGACCTGCCCGACCATGTCGCCGTGCTGACCGAGATCATGTCGGTAACCCACGGCGTGGAAACGGCGCAGAGCCTGCTCGGGCTGATCGGGGGCAGTCGCTTCGGCCAATCCGTCGCCGTGCTCGGCGTCGGCCCGCTCGGCCTTTGCCACCTGATCAAGGCCAAGCTGCTCGGCGCGAGCACGCTGATCGCCACCGACCGCTTCGCCTCACGCCTCCGTCTGGCCGAGGCCTTCGGCGCCAGCCTGACGATGCGGGTCGACGACACCGAGCCGGAAGAGCGGATCGCCCGCGCCCGCGAACACTGCAACGGCATCGGGCCCGACATCGTGCTGGATTGCAGCGGCTTTCCCCAGACGTTCGTCGAGGCGGTCCGGATGGTGCGGGTCGGCGGCGTGGTCGTCGAGGCCGGGACCTTCGTCGACATGGGGCCGGTCGCGATCAATCCCAATTCCGACATCTGCACCAAGAATGTCAGCGTCATCGGCGTCGGCGGCGAGACCGCCACGTCCTATCTGCCGTCGATGCGGCTGATGGCCGCCAACCTCGAGCGGCTGCCCTTCGATCGCATCGTCAGTCACCGCATGCCGCTCGAGCGCGCCGAGGATGCGCTCGCATTGGCGCAAACCGACAGCGCCATGAAAGTCGTGATGGCGCCCAACGGCGAGGCGGCCTGAACCGAACGTCGGCGCGCATGCGCGCCTTGACTTCCGGAAGGTCCCATCCAAACTGATCTGCTAGCGAGCCTGGCGAGGCGCGGCGGAGGACCATCATGAAGGCAATATGGCACGATCAGGTGATTGCAGAGAGCGATCGGACCCTCGAGGTGGGCGGCTATCAATACTTCCCGCGGGAAACCGTCCGGATGAATCTGCTGAAGCAGGCACCGAAGACGGAGAGCGATCTGGCCTGCCCACACGGCGTGCAGTTCTACAATGTCGGCAACGGCGCCGCGCAAAGCGAGCGGGCCGCGTGGTCATATGAGGCGCCGCGCGAGGCGATGCGTAAAGTCGATCACTGGATCGGCTTCTGGAACGACGACGACGTCCGGATCGAGTGATTTTCGTCCCGTCCGCTGACGGGCGTTCGATGCCGGGTCCGGAACCTCGGCTGCGGATCGCGGCCGCGCCGAGACGCTCCCAGGCGGATGCCGAGCGACTGTCTGCCCACCGGCTCGCACGCGGCGTCACACGGGCGCTCGGCGCGCTTGGCTTTGCGACGCTGCCCGAGTTTTCTTTCAACAACGGGCGGCGCGTCGATGTGATTGCGGTCGGTGCCGATGGCGAGATCATCATCGTCGAGATCAAGACTTCGGTTGCCGACTATCGCGCCGACCGGAAGTGGACGGACTATCTTGAGTTCTGCGACCGTTTCTATTTTGCCGTGCCCGCCGACTTCCCCTTCGGGTTGTTGCCGGAAGACTGCGGCCTGCTCGTCGCCGACGACTACGGCGCCGTGATCCAGCGGCCGGCGCCGCTGCAAGTCCTGCATACCGGCCGGCGGCGCGCCCAGACGCTGCGTCTTGCCCACGCCGCCATGCTGCGGCTCGGCCGCCTGCTCGATCCGGACGCCGAGTTCTGAAGCGCCGGCGGCCGCTTAAGGACCGCTGACGGTGCCCCCAGTCTGCAAGAAAGAGCGGTAGCCGCCATCGAGGACCAGGCAGGTCAGCCGGTTGCTGAAGAAGGCCCCGGTATCGATGCCGATGCGGTTCGGCTGCACGTCCGGAGCATCCTTGATCGTGTGGCCATGCACGACAATCTTGCCGTGATCGGCTCGTGACGTCAGGAACTCGTCGCGGATCCACAGGAGATCGTCGCGCAGCTGCCGGTCGAATGGCACGTCCGGGCGCACGCCGGCATGGACGAACGCATAGTCGCCTTCGATATGCATGAGCACCATCGAAGCCATGAAGTCGAGATGGCGTTGCGGAATTCTCTGTCGCGCTTCCGCCTGCAGCCGCAACAGCTCGGCCTCATCGCGCAAGAGTTCAGGTCGCGCCTCGATGCCGTAGGAGGCCAGCGTGGCGATGCCCCCATAATAGAGCCAGGCCGGACCGACCTCGATGTCGTCGAGAAAGCGGACGACGCTGTCTTCGTGGTTGCCCAGCAGATGCACGATCTCGAAGCCGGGCAGCGGCTGATCGAGCAGATGGTCGAGCACGCCGGCCGAGTCAGGGCCGCGGTCGACGTAGTCGCCGAGATAGACGACCACCTGGCGCGGCGAAGAGTGCCACATCGCGTCCTCGAGGATCTTCCCCTGCAGATCCGCCAAGAGGTCGAGGCGACCGTGGATGTCGCCGATCGCGTAGAGTCGCGTCCCTGGCGGCGTGACAGCCGCCGACCGCGCCGCTCGCGTCATGGCGCTCCTCATCCGCCCGACGATCGCTTCAGGCGGCACCCGGCGACATGCGATCGAGGCCGGCCCATTGCGTCCGTCCGCCGTGATTGTCCAGGTAACCGATGAGCGCCGCGACGACGCGCCGATCGAACGCCTTTCCGACCTGCGCCAGCAAGGCATCGACGGCGCGATCGATGCCGAGCGCCTCGCGATAGGCCCGCCTGCTGACCATGCCGACGAAGGCGTTCGCGACCGCGACGATCCGGGCGGTCACCAGGATCGCATCGCCCGCAACGGCGGGCGTGCCGGTCCCGTCCCAGCGGGCCTGGGCCTGCCGCAAGGTCTCGACGACCGGTCCATCGAACTCGATGCCATCGAGCAGGTCGGCGCTGGTCTGCATGCTGTGGCGGACCTTCTGGCGGTCTTGCTCGCTGAGCTCGGCCGACTGCGTGAGCAGCTCCGGCGCCACCAGGATCTTGCCAACGTTGAGAAGGTTGCCGGCCGTCTCGGCAGTTTCGACGTCCTGCTCCGGAAGCGCCATCTCCGTGGCGATGGCGCGGGCGAGCAGCGCCACGCGCTGGGAATGGTCGGCGGCGAACGGATCGCGGCCGTCGACGATGCCGACGAGCGTGCGGACCAGTTGGGACAGCGTGCGCGCGCGGCGCTCGCGCTCGGTCACGGCCTCGGTCACGTCGTTCTCGACGACCAGGACGCTCCGCGGCAGATCGAGCGAGGCGGCGACCGGGATGTGGTCGGTTTGCACGACACGCAGCACGCCGTGGTCCGACAGTCTTACCGTCTCGGACAACGGCTTGTTCGACTCGAGCACTTCGCGATTGAGCGAGAGGTAGCGCTTGGCCGCGTCGGGCCCGAGGACATTGCCGATCGGCTTGCCCGGCAGATCGTCAGGGGGGATGCCGGCGCGCCGGGCGGCCTCGCGATTGGCGAAGCGATAATTGCCTTCGGGATCGAGAATGAAAATACCGGTCGGCTGGCTGTCGGTGACCAGCCGCAGGAGATTGCTCTGGTCCTCGAAACGGCCGGCCATATTGCGATAGCGGGCGGCCGCATCGGCGGCGCGCCGCGAGTTCCCATGGCTCCAGACCGCCACAATCATCGCCAACAGAATGCCGAGGCCGGCGAACAGCGCCGCCAGGAGCCAGCGCTGGCGCAATTCGCTGTCGCCAAGCGCCTCGTCATAGGCGACGGTGTACATGAGCACCCAGGGCGCGGCGGAAAAGGCGCGCCCGGCGACCAACACCTGGCGATTGCGATAGTCATGGCCCACGGCAAAGCCGTTGGGGTGTTCGATCGCGAAGGCTGCATCGAGATCCGCCGTGTCGGCTGAAACCTTCAGCGTGAGCGGCGGCGTCCCGTCGCGCAGCGGCGAGAGATATTCGATCGCAGCATCGCTGCGCCGGATCAGGACGGTCTGCGCCGTCTCGCTGGTCTCGCCGGGCTGACGGAGCAGCGGATAGAGGTCGTCGGCCACCTCCTTCACGCCGATGACGAGACCGACCTGCGATTCGGCATCGCGGTTGCCCTGCACGGCGAAGATGGGCACGGCGAACGCCATCGCCGGCCGCCCCGCCGAGTCTGCATAGAGATCCTGAAGGCTGCGCTGGGCCGGCTTCAGGCCCGCGACGAAATCGCGCAGCCGGCCGGTGAGAGCGGGCAGGCCTCGCGTGGCCGCGAGCACCTGGCCCTTGGCATCGAGAAGCGCAATACCGCTCGTGCCGACTTGCGGCAAGTTCGCGCCGACATTGACCTCGGCGCCGCGATCGAGGAAGCCGGTCCGCGCCGCCGTCGCCTCCAGAAGATTGCGCAGGTACTCGGTCTGCGCCTGCACGACGTCGGCCTGGTCGCCGCCGGTGCCGGCCTGCGCCACTTGGGTCACATAGAGCTGCAGCGAGTCGTTCTCGGCCAGCCCGGTGAGATCGTCGAACTGGCTGGCAAGCCACGCATCGACCGCGGCGAAGCGACTGTCCGCGATGATGCCAAGCCGCACCTGCCACGCCCGCAGGTCGCGCTGCCACTCGCTGGCCAGGAAGCGCGCGCCAAGGACGCCGCCGGCGACGCCGAGCCCGATCAGGAGGACGGCCGCGATGGCCAGCTGGAACTCCATGCGGCCCCAGCCCTGGCGCCCCGCTCCTACGGCCGTTCTTTCCGCCGCCATGCGCTTAACCTTTGTTCTCCCACGATAATCCTTCAAGGGCGGCCGCCCACCGTGGGACCGACGCGTCCGCCAAGGTACTGTTATGTGGCTGATCCTGATGTTTCATCATTAACCAATCGTTGAGCAGGAGGGAACTAGGCTGACGGCCCATAGGTCGGATTGTCATGTCTCTTTCGTCATCATACAGCAAGCGGCAACAGAACGATCGCCGAAGCTCGCTGCTGAACGACTATGCGAACCGGTTCGGGCGCATAGCCGATCAGTATGCGGCCGAGGCCGCCCTGCGCCTGGGCAAGGAGCAGGCCGAAGCCGCCGCCAAGGTGGCGCAGGACGCCAAGGAAAGGGCCGAGGCCGCCAACCGCGCCAAGTCGGACTTCCTGGCCAACATGAGCCACGAGCTGCGCACGCCGCTCAACGCCATCATCGGCTTCTCCGACATCATCAAGGAGCAGATGCTGGGGCCGGTCGAGAATGACCGCTATCTCGAATACATCCGCGACATCAACAATTCGGCATCGCATCTGCTGTCGGTGATCAACGACATCCTCGATCTGTCGAAGATCGAGTTCGGCAACGTCGCGCTCAACGAGGAGAACGTCGATCTGGAGGCGACGATCCAGTCGTGCCTGACGATCATCGGCGAACGCGCGCGCAACGGCGGTCTCACGCTCGACTACGCGCCGCTGCAGCCGATGCCCGCGGTGTGGGCCGAACAGCGGCGCATCAAGCAGGTCCTCATCAACCTGCTGTCGAACGGCGTGAAGTTCACGCCCACTGGCGGATCGATCACCATTCGTCTGCGCCGCGAAGCCGACGACGCCCTCGCCATCGCCATCACCGACACCGGCATCGGCATCCGCCGCGAGGACCTGGAAAAAGTCATGGCGCCGTTCGGGCAGGTCGACAGCGGACTCAACCGCAAGTTCGAAGGCACCGGTCTCGGTCTGCCTCTCACCAAGGCGTTCGTCGAAATGCATGGCGGCCGCTTCCTGCTTGAAAGCGAACTCGGCGGCGGCACGACAGCCAGCGCCATCCTGCCGGCCCACCGCATCAAATGGACAGTCGCCCAATGACGACAAGCCAGCTTGCCGCCGCGCAGGAACTGACGGACGTTGTTGTCGAAGGGTCGGCAACGACCGAAGCCAACTACGCCGGCCTGCCGCCCATCGAGTTCATCGCGCTCGGGCCCGACCAGCGCATCGGCCGCGTCGTCTCCATGTCCGGCGCCCAGGCCGTCGTCCTCATGGAGGAATCGCCGGAGAACAAGGCCGTCATCCCGGCCGGCCTGATGATGGGCACGATCGTCAAGGTGCCGATGCCCGGCACCATGATCTTCGGCCTCGTCAGCGCCCTCAGCGTGCCCATCCCGGCGCGCGAACCCGGCGCTTCCGAGATGAAAATCATGGAGCTCGAGCTGATCGGCGAGAGCGTGCAGGCCGAGGACGGCAGCCTGAAGCCGTTCCGCCGCGGCATCTCCGGCTCGCCGCCGCTCGGCAGCGCCGTCTACACGACGAACACTGAAGATCTCAAACTCGTCTACATCCGGCCGAGCGTCACCACCGCCAGGATCGGCGCCCTCCACCAGGAGCGCCGGCTGCCGGCGCTCATCGGCGTCGACGACCTGCTCGGCAAGCATTTTGCGATCGTCGGCGCGACCGGCTCCGGCAAGTCCTGCTCGGTGACGGTGATCCTGCGCGCCATCCTCGAGCACCACGCCAACGGCCACATCATCCTGTTCGATCCGCACAACGAGTACGCGCACGCGTTCAGCGAGCGGGCCGAGGTCATCGGCTCCGGGACGCTGCACCTGCCCTACTGGCTCTTCAACTTCGAAGAGATCTGCGAAGTGCTGATCCAGGCCGGCGCCAAGCTCGACATCGGCGAGTCGGTCCTGCTCTACGACTACATCTCGACCGCAAAGCGGCAATTCCTGGGGCCGTCCGGAGAAAGCCGCTACATCACGGCCGATACGCCGTCGCCCTATCGCATGAATCTCGTCGCGCAATACATCGACGAGACGATGGGGCGGCTCGAGAAACCGGACAGCCTGGCGCCCTATCACCGCCTGAAGGCCGCCATCAACCTGCTGTCGAACGACGCCCGCTTCTCGTTCATGTTCAGCACGAGCGTCGCGATGCGAGACAACATGGCGTCCATCCTGTCGCGCATCCTGCGCCTGCCCGTCGCCGGCAAGCCGCTGACGATTCTCGATCTCTCCGCCGTTCCCTCGGAGATCCTGAACGTCGTCGTCTCCGTGCTGTGCCGCCTGCTGTTCGATTTCGCCGTCTGGAGCGACGGCGCCATCCCGATCCTCCTGATCTGCGAGGAGGCGCACCGCTACGCGCCCGAAGACGAACGCGCCGGCTTCGGTCCGACCAAGAAGTCGCTCTCGCGCATCGCCAAGGAAGGCCGCAAATACGGCCTGTCGCTCTGCGTCGCCTCGCAGCGGCCGGCCGAGCTCGCCTCCGGCATGCTCTCGCAGTGCAACACCATCT
>JBKOWC010000117.1:0-13704 GCA_046724215.1 Pseudomonadota bacterium
ATGTTCGGGTTGAACATGCGGTTGTGCCAATAGGTGGCTTGGTAGAGGTCGTCGGACTCGGCCAGGGCGGCCACAGCGGACGGGATGCGATAGGCCTGGGCGTATTCCGCGAAGTCGAGAATGCAGCGGCCGTGGTTCAGCAGGGTTGCGGCGACCGTGGATTGCGGGCCGAAGAGACCAGTCATCACATCGCCGAAGTCGTGCGGCTGCTGGAAATAGCCGGCTGACAGAATTTCCAGGATCTTGTCGTAGCGCTCGGCAGGATCCTGGGTTTTCAGAAACTGGAAGCGGAAGAGTGTTGTGCTCGCCTGCGGCTCCTGCTCGCTGATCAGCAGGGTGACCGCGGGCGCGATTTCCTCGCCCTGCGGCGTGGACACGCGTGGCCGCATTCCGGCCGAGGGACGACCTCCGGCCTGCCGGGCGGAAAGCTGGCGGATTCGACACTGCCAGCCGATGAAGGCATCCCGCAACGCGGCGGCGGCCGGCTCCAGCAATATCACATTGTCTGATGGTTTCGCCGACATTGGTGCGGTCCCATCCTCGTTCAACGCCGCACTTTGGGTTGCCGCGACCGCGAACTCAAGCGCCCGCCAGCACGACCGGTTGCAACCCGTCCAATCGCGATCATGCCGTTTCTTGCCGCGTTTCCAATCGTTTAGTCCTCCTGAATGCCGGTCAAAAATCTTGCATGCGAGGAAACCGGCCTGTAGCTTCGGCAGCCGACAAGCAGTGTTCATTCCCGCATGCCCTTTGGTCTCCTGAAATACGGCCTCAGCCGGAAGTGGCCGGCGGAACGGCACTTCCCGTGGCCGACGGAACTCAAGCCCAGCTACGATATCGTGATCATCGGCGCCGGCGGCCATGGCGTCGCCGCGGCCTACTACCTCGCCCGCGACTACGGCATCACGAACGTGGCGGTGCTCGACAAGGGCTATCTCGCCGGCGGCAACACGGCGCGCAACACCGCGATCATCCGCTCCAACTACCTGACGCCGGAAGGCGTGCGCTTCTATGACGAGTCGCTGAGCCTCTACAAGGATCTCAGCAACGACTTCGGCTACAACATCCTCTATTCCGAGCGCGGCCACTTCACGCTGGCGCATACCGACGCGGCGATGCGCACCAGCCGCTGGCGCGCCGAGGTGAACAAGCATCTCGGCATCGATTCCGAGCTGATCTATGTCGACGAGGTCAAGCGGCTCTGTCCGTCGATGAACGTCTCCGAGCACGCGCGCTATCCGGTGCTGGGGGCCCTCTATCATCCGCCCGGCGCGATCGCGCGCCACGACGCCGTGGCCTGGGGCTACGCCAGGGGCGCCATGATGCGGGGCGTCGAGATCCACACGCAGACCGAGGTCACCGGCATCATCACCGAGAACGGCCGCCTCAAGGGTGTCGAGACGAACCGCGGCACCGTCTACTGCAACCGGGCGATGCAGGCCGTCGCCGGCTGGAGCTCGCTGGTCGCGAAACTGGCTGGTTTCCGCCTGCCGATCCGGACAATTCCGTTGCAGGCCTGCGTGTCCGTGCCGCTGAAGCCGTTCCTCGACCAGATCGTCGTTTCCGGCTCGCTGCACATCTACATCTCGCAGACGCCGCGCGGCGAGCTCGTCATGGGCGGCTCGACCGATCCCTACGCGCTCTATTCGACGCGCTCGACCCTCGACTTCAAGGAAGGGCTGCTCGGCCACATGCTCGAACTGTTTCCCTTCCTCGACAACGTCACCGTGCTGCGGCAGTGGGCCGGCATGGCCGACATGACTCCGGACTTCAGTCCTGTCATGGGGCTGACCCCGGTCGAGAACTACTACATCGACGCCGGCTGGGGCACCTGGGGATTCAAGGCGACGCCGGTCTGCGGCAAGCGCATGGCGGAGACGGTCGCCACCGGCAAGGTGCCGGACATCCTCGAGCCCTTCCGCCTCGACCGCTTCGTCGATTTCGCGCAGGTCGGCGAAAAGGGTGCCGCGTCGGTGGGGCATTAGAGAAGACGAATGAAAATCCTGAACTGTCCGCTGAACGGGCCGCGCAACATCTCGGAGTTCGTCTGGGGCGGCGAGGTGAAACCGATGCCCGAGCCCGGCGCGGGATCGGACCGCGACTGGGGCGCCTTCGTCTTCCTCGAGAACAACACGGCCGGCGTGGTGCGCGAGTGGTGGTGCCACGTGCCGACCTCGTTCTGGTTCATCGCCGAACGCAATACCGTCACGGATCAGATCATCCGGACCTATGCGGCAGGCGAGGTGTTCAAGGAGCGCGTCGAGTTCACGCCGAAGCCGAAGGCGGGCGAGGGGACGCGATGAGCGGCGCCAATCGGCTGCCGGCCCCCTCCGGCAGCCTGCTCGACCGCAGCAGGACCATCCGCTTCCAGTTCGAGGGGCGCAGCTACGAGGGCTTCGGTGGCGATACGATCGCCAGCGCCCTCGCCGCCAACGATGTCTGGACGCTCTCGCGCTCGTTCAAATACCACCGGCCCCGCGGCATCCTCACGATGGCCGGGCTCGACGCCAACACCCTGGTGCAGGTCGGCGACGAGCCCAACGTGCTGGCCGACCGCCGGGCCATCAGCGACGGCCTCGTCGTCGAGGGCCAGAACTACAGCGGCAGCCTGGAGCACGACCGCGAGACCTGGATCGAGATGTTCGGTCGATTCCTGCCGCCGGGTTTCTATTACAAGGCCTTCTACCGGCCGAAGGGCGCCTGGAAGTTCTGGGAGCCCTTCATCCGCCGGCGCGCCGGACTCGGCAAGGTGAACACGGCCGCTCATCACGGGTACTACGACAAGGAATACTTGTTCGCCGATGTCGCCGTCATCGGCGGCGGGCCTGCCGGTCTCTCGGCCGCGCTGCAGGCGGCGCAAAGCGGGGCCGAAGTCATCCTCATCGACGAGGGGGCGCAACTCGGCGGCTCGCTCGGCTATGCGCGCTTCGATCTCGATGGCGGCCGCGGCCGTGCGCTTGCCGCCGAGCTGGTCGGTGCCGTCCAAGCGAGCGCCACCATACGGGTTCTGTCTGATGCGGTCTGTTCGGGACTCTTCGCGGACAATTGGCTGGCCGTCATCCGCGGGAACCGCCTGTACAAGCTTCGTGCGCGGGCCACCGTCATCGCGACCGGGTCGCTGGAGCAGCCTTCTGTTTTCCGCAACAACGATCTGCCGGGCGTGATGCTGGGTTCGGCGGCGCAACGGCTCATCCGCCTCAACGGCGTACGGCCCGGCAAGCAGGCCGTCGTCGTCACCGCCAACGCCGACGGCTACGGCGTTGCCGCTGATCTTGCCGAAGCCGGAGTCGTGGTGGAAGCGGTGGTCGACTTGCGCGGCGAGGCCGCGCCCGCGCCGCAGGTAGTGGCAGCGCAGAAGCTCGGCCTGCGGCAGATCGCCGGCAGCGCGATCGTCGAGACGATCCCGACTCTCGGCAAGCGGGGAATCCAGGCGGCACGCGTCGGGCGCATCACCGGCCCCGGCGAATGCGACCCGGCGCTGGAGACCATCGACTGCGATCTGGTCTGCATGTCCGTGGGCTACACGCCGACCGCGCATCTTCTGCATCACGCCGGCGCCAAATTCCGCTACAGCGACCGTTCGCACATGTTCGAAGTGGCGGCCCTGCCACCGCATCTGTTCATCGCCGGTTCGGTCGCCGATGCCTACGGCATCGATGCCGTGCTGGCCGACGGCAGGCATGCCGGCTGGGCGGCGGCGACCGATGCCGGCGCTTCAGCCGGCGACGCTCCCGACCTCCCGACCGCCCGCG
The DNA here is from genome assembly GCA_046724215.1 of Pseudomonadota bacterium. Lineage (GTDB taxonomy): Bacteria > Pseudomonadota > Alphaproteobacteria > Dongiales > Dongiaceae > JBKOWC01. The sequence goes on from JBKOWC010000117.1 coordinate 3,753, forward strand.
GCGCGCACGATCAGACGCACCCCTGGCCGATCTTCCCGCATCGGAAGGGGAAGGATTTCGTCGATTTCGACGAGGACTTGCAGGTCAAGGACCTGCAGCACGGCGCCGCCGACGGTTACGACGACATCGAGCTGTTGAAGCGCTACACCACCGTCGGGATGGGCCCGTCCCAGGGCAAGCACTCCGCCGTCGCCGCCGTCCGCATCCTCGCCAAGGAGAGGGGCCGGGACCTGGCGACGGCGGCCGTCACCACGCAGCGCCCGCCCTTCATACCCGAGAAGTTCGGCCACATGGCCGGTCGCGTCTTCGAGCCGGAGCGGCGCACGGCGATGCACCACCGCCATCTCGAGCTGGGCGCGCGGCTCATGCCGGCGGGCCTGTGGTGGCGGCCGGCCTACTACCGCAAGCCCGACGAACGCGAGCAGGCGATCCGGGAGGAGGTGCTGAATGTCCGCAACAATGTCGGTCTCATCGACGTGTCGACACTGGGCGGCCTCGACGTCCGCGGTCCCGATGCGGCCGAGTTCCTCAACTTCATGTACACCTTCACCTACTCCAAGCTGCCGGTCGGCCGCTCGCGCTATGTGCTGATGACCGACCAGAGCGGCGCCATCGTCGATGACGGCGTCGCCTGCCGCTTCCACGACGAGCACTTCTACGTTACGGCGACGACGAGCGGCGTCGACGCCGTCTACCGCACGATGCTGTTCTGGAACGCGCAATGGCGGCTCAATGTCGACGTCGCCAACGTCACCGCCGCCTTCGCCGGCGTCAACATCGCGGGGCCGCGCTCGCGTGACGTCCTGCAGCCGCTGTGCAGCGACATCGACCTGTCGCCGCAGGCATTCCCATATCTGGGCGTACGCACGGGTACCGTCGCCGGCGTGTCCTGCCGATTGCTGCGTGTCGGCTTCGTCGGCGAGCTCGGCTACGAGATCCACATGCCCGCGCATTGCGGCGAGCATGTGTGGGATGCGCTCATGGAAGCCGGCAAGGCGCAGAATATCCGTCCCTTCGGCGTCGAGGCGCAGCGCGTTCTCCGCCTGGAAAAGGGTCACATCATCATCGGCCAGGATACCGACGGCCTCACGCATCCCTACGAGGCCGACATGCCCTGGGCGATCAGCAAGACCAAGCCGTTCTATGTCGGCGGCCGCTCCGTCGAGATCCAGAACGCCAAGGGCCTGACGCGCAAGCTCGTCGGCTTCACCATCGACGACCCCGGGGCGCCGGTGCCGGAGGAATGCCATCTCGTCGTCCGCGGCCCCGACATCGTGGGACGCGTCACCTCGGCGGTCCGTTCGCCCGCCCTCGAAAGGATCATCGGCCTCGCCTTCGTCGCTCCCGACCAGGCCGCGCCCGGCACGAGCTTCGACATCAAGGTGGCCGGCGGCCGCCTTGTTCAGGGCCGGGTGATCCCGATCCCGTTCTATGACCCCGAAAACAAGCGGCAGGAGGCATGACGGCCATGCCGCAAACTCTCCCCACGGTCCATGCGCGTCGCAGCATGATCTACCGCGTCTTGCAGGCTGCCGGTGCGCGGTTCGCGGAGGTCAACGGTGGTGCGGTGGCCATGGACTTCGGCGGGACGGAAGACGCCGAGGTGAAGCGGGCCCGCAGCCTGGGGCTGGCCGACCTGTCCGTCCTGCCGCGCACCGGGTTCAAGGGCGTCGGCACGGTCGAATGGTTGGCCACGCAGGGCCTCTCGATCGGGGCCGCGAGCAACCGCGCCTACCGCCAGTCGTCCGGCGAGCTGGCGGCGCGGCTGGCGCCGACCGAGATCTTCCTGCTCGATGGTCTTGCCGGCGCTGGCGCGCTCGTCGCGCGCCTCAACGCCGCCTGGAGCTGGGGCAGCGACCGCCCCCGCACGCTCATCGGCTACCCGATGCCGCGCTCCGAAAGCCATGCCTGGTTCATGGTCACCGGCGAGAAGGCACCGGCGATGTTCGCCAAGCTCTGCGGCGTCGACCTCCGCCTGCATCGATTCGCCGACGGGGCGATCGCGCAGACCTCGATCGCCAAGATGAGCGGCATCGTCATCCGCGCCGACCTCGGCGCCACGCCCGCGTACCACCTCTTGGCCGACAGCGCCTCTGCCGAGTATCTTTGGCAGTGCGTCCTCGACGCGATGGCGGAATTCGCCGGGGTCCCGGTCGGCCTCGCGGCGCTCCGGCGGCTGGCGGGTGACGGGTGAGAAAGACGGACGGCAAGGCCGAGCAGACCCACGCAAAGACGAGCGGGCGGGCGGGGCGCGCGCGATCGACGATGCGCGCCGCTGTCACCGTCAGTCCGGAATTTCAGGACCCGCACGGCCTTGTCGGCCAGACCAACCGCCTGGAGACCGCCATCGGCCGCGAGGTCCGTGAATTCCGGCGGCAGCTCGACATGACCGTCGCCGAACTGGCCAAGCAGGCCAAGCTGTCGGCGGGCATGCTGTCGAAGATCGAGAACGGCATGACATCGCCCTCGCTCGACACGCTGCAGGCGCTATCACAGGCGCTGCACGTTCCGGTCACCGCCTTCTTCCGCCGCTTCGAGGAGGAGCGCAACGCCACCTTCGTGCCGGCCGGTCAGGGCCTGACCATCGAGCGGCGGGGCACGCGCGCCGGCCATCAGTACCAGCTGCTCGGCCACACGCTGCGCAAGAGCATCGCCGTCGAGCCTTATCTCATCACGCTGACCGAGAAGTCGGACGTCTTCCCGATCTTCCAGCACGCCGGCGTCGAGTTCCTCTATATGCTTGAAGGCGAAGTCGGCTACCGCCACGGCAACAAGACCTATGTGATGCGCCCCGGGGATTCCTTCTTCTTCGACGCCGACGTTCCGCACGGTCCCGACGATCTGCGCAAGCTGCCGATCCGCTTCCTCTCGATCATTTGTTATGCGCGAGAAGACGGCGAGTGATGCGAGGACCGTCGCGGTGCGAAGGTCTGGTGCGGTTTACGCTGCGTCCGGTGCCATGCCCTTCTCGGCGAGTTCGCGGCGGGCCTTGTCGGTCTTTGCGAGGTCGAGGCCCATGCCGCGCAGCACGTGCTGCGCTTTGGTGAACTGGACGCTGGCATACTCCACGACCTCGACGCGGTTCCCCCAGGGATCCAGGAAGTCGAGGAACGGCCCGGCCACCATCTTGGCGCCCGCCGCCTCGGCCAGCGCGCGCACCGCCGAGCGGTCGTCGACGACGACGCCGAAATGCCGGCCGCTATCGTGGTGCGGCGCCGCCGTCTCCATGAGCGCAATGAACTGATCGCCCATGTCGATGAAGGCCTGGCCGTTGCCCTTGCCGCGCAACGTGAAATCGAAAATGCGCCCGTAGAAGTCGAGCGCCGCTTCCACGTCGCCGACCTCCAGGGCGACGTGATTCATGCCGACCAGTCTGGGTCTGCCGCCATTCGAGCGTTTCGTCGTCTGCATCGGGATCGCTCCTCACGAAGGTTCCGCTCTGCTGGATATGGGGAGAGCCGAGCCGATTTGCTCCGGGATCGAGCGGGACCTACGCCAGGTGCGGGTTCCGGCGGTTCGCGTTACGGCGAGGGGGGCATCGGGGTCTCCGTTTCTCGGGTCCTGCCTTGCGGCGGGAAATGGCGGCAGCCGGGGGAGCTCCCGGCCGCTGACGAGGACGGCCGCTGGTGCCCGGTGCACCGCGGGATGCGTCATTTCGCACGTGCATGTGGGCCGGGATCTACCGGCCATGGCTGCCCGCAGGACGACCGGCGCAAGCCGGTCCCTTGATTTGTAAGCCGCGCCGTCCGGGCGAGGGCAGCTACGAAGCGGACGCGCGCGACGGCTGTGCGGGTTGGATCCCGCAGTCCATGAACACGACCCCGCAGGCTCTTGGCGGCCTTTCTTTCTCGGGGGCGTTGGCAGTCGACGCCGGAACAAGAAGTCGACGGCGGCACATCGAAGGATGCGACGCCGCGGGACCGCCTCGCTCGGCCCAGGCCGCCGTGCACAGCGGCCCAAAACGCCGATGGAGCCGCCACCCGTTTCCGGACGCGCGACTCCATCCAACCATTACTGGATCTTAGGAGATCGCTCCTATTCCGTCAAGCGGAATCTGCGGTCGATCTGTGTAGTAGTTTGCGTAATTCGCAAGGAGCCGGCATCCCGCAGCGGCGCCCGACACTGTCGCAAGAGCGGCTGGCGAGGCTGGCTCTTCGCCTTAGGCCGCAGCCGGGAGGGCCGGTTCGGCTTGGCGCACCGCGCGCGCGGCGGCGACCGGGTCAGCGCCGGCCGCCATGGCCTCGAGGAACGGCCGATCGAAGAGGAGGGCGGCCATGGCGTCGCGCGACAGGCCTGCCGTATCGCCGTCGTCCGCTAGCGCCGCCCGCGCCTGGTCGAGCGACTCCGCGTCGATCGCATCCCAGTCGGAGTGGTGCGTCAGCATGGCCAAATGCAGGGCGAGCAGGCGGTGGTCGGCGGCTAGGCGGTCCAGGGCATGCTCGCCGGCGCCCACCACGGGCTGCCAGGAGAGACGCAGGTCGCGCGCCCGGCGCAGGACGGTGGGCGGATCCGTCTCTTCGGGCGTTGCCAGCAGGCCGAGGGCCGCGGCCCCGGCTCCCAGCCTGGGATTGCTGGTCGCGACGACGATCGGGACCGCCAACGTCAAGCCGGCCAGCAATGGCACCAGCCACCAGATGAGAGCCGGCGCCGTGCGCGCCACGAGGACCGTCAGGACGACGCCGGCCAGGCTATGCCAGCCGAGCAGACGCCAAGCCTCGGCCCACGCGATGCCGCCGCTATGGCGGTCCTGGCTGCGCCAGCCGCCGACGCGTCCGGCGAGGATGCTGAAGACGAAGCCGCTCTGCAGCAGCATCAGGATGGGGGCAATCAGTGTCGAGATGGAGAGCTCGGTCAGGAACCCGCCGATCAGCCGCGCTGCGCCGCCATAGCCCAGGCGCCGGCTGCTGCTCGTCAACGCGAAGACGCAGCCGAGCAGGCGCGGCAGCAGCAGCATCGAGAGCACGATGATGGCCAGTCCGATCGCTACCTGGCGATCGAACCGCGGCCACTGCGGGAACAGCGTCTCGTAGGCCGGGAAATAGACGGGATGGTGCGCGATGCGCCAGGCGAAGAGGGCGATTCCGACGGCGAGGAAAGCCAGCCAGATCGGCGACGCCAGATAAGACATGATGCCCATGAGGATGTGCAGGCGGCTCATCGGGTGCAGCTTCCTGGCGAGGAGGACGCGCATGTGCTGCAGGTTGCCCTGGCACCAGCGGCGGTCCCGCTTGGCATGATCGATGAGGGTCGGGGGCGTCTCCTCGTAGCTCCCGCCGAGGTCGGGCACCATCCAGACGCGCCACCCGGCGCGGCGCAGCAACGCCGCCTCGACGAAGTCATGGCTCATGATATGGCCGCCGAAGGGCTTGCCGCCCGGCAGCTCCGGCAGTCCGCAATGCGCCGCGAAGGCGGCGACGCGGATGATGGCGTTGTGGCCCCAGTAGTTGCCGTCGCCCTGCTGCCACAGCGCCGTGCCGGCGGCGAAGACCGGTCCATAGAGGCGGCTGGCGAACTGCTGCAGGCGGCCGAACAGCGTGCTGGCGTTGACGATGGTGGGCGGCGCCTGGATCAGGCCGACCGCGGGATTGGCCTCCATGAGGCCGGCCAGCGCAATGAGGGCATCGGCGGTCATCAGGCTGTCGGCGTCGAGCACGATCATGTAGTCGTAGCGGCGGCCCCAACGGCGGCAAAAATCGGCGATGTTGCCGCTCTTGTATGCCGTATTGCGGCGTCGTTTGCGGTAGAAGATGCGGCCTTGCCCATGGACCCGCCGGCAGAGCTCGGTCCAGGCTGCTTCTTCGGCGATCCAGGAGTCCGGTTCGTTGGAGTCGCTGAGGATGAAGAACTCGAACGCCTCGATGGCCCCGGCCGCCGTCAATCCTTCGTACATGGCCTGGAGCGCGGCGAAGACGCGCGTGGGATCCTCGTTGTAGATCGGCATCAGGATCGCCGTGCGTCCGTTCAAGGACGGGGCGGCCGGTATGGTCAGGCCGGGTGCGCGCCAGCGCGACAACAGGGAGAGATAGCCGCCGATGGCCGACCAGAAGGACAGGGCGAGCCAGCTGAAGCTGATCACGAACAGCATGAGGAGCGCCAGCTCCAGCGGCTCGGCGCGCAGGTCCTCGAAGATGTGAAGGAACCGCAGGCCCGCGGCAAACGTGGTCGCCAGGGTGAGGACGAGCAGCGTCAGGCGTATTGCTGTTGGCGCCGGGCTGCGGCGGACGTCGCCGTCGAAGGGCATGGCGGAAGGGGCTCGCTAGGCGGCGCGCGTTTCGCGTGCAGGCGATCCGCGCAAGACGCGAACGATCCATGCCAGCGCGCTGTGGTTTTCCAGATTCTGGGTCGGCATCACGGCCGGCAGCGGCGGCGGGGAGGGTTGGACCGCGACGCCGACGATGTCGCGCAGGAAGTCGGCCGGCGGCGCCTCGCTCAGCAGGACGCCCGGCCAGCGGCCGGCGCCGTCGACCGCCACGAAGGCCGCGCGCCCGATGAGGAAGGCCTGCTCGGCCGACAGGTCATCCCGCTGCAGGCAGCGCGCAAACCATTCGCCCAGCCGCGTGACGGCGACATTGTTTACCAGATCGGCGTCTTCCAACGCCGTCGATGCGACCAGCTGCCCGGCCAGGCGATCGATCTCCGCCGCATCGCCGATGCCGAGCGAGTTCAGCAATTGTGGCGCCGCCAGTCCGAGATCGGGCGTGAACGTCAGGTCATCCATCGATAACTCCAGGTCTCGCTGAGCACGGTGTTCTGCTGACGAAGAAAGCAACGCAGGTCGGCATTGTTGCCATCGGGCGCGAAGTCGAACATCGCTCGCCAGCCGCCGACCATGGGGTTGGCCTGGGACCGGACATCGCGGATCTGGCCGTTGGACACGCTCACCACGGCCTCCAGGGGCGCGTCGGGTGCCAGCCGTTGTAGCGCGCCGCCGCTGAAATCGATGGCGAAGCGGCGAACATTGTCATCCTTGCTGCGACCGACGCGGGTCGCGCACACGGTCGCCCCGGGCGGCCGCAGCGGCGGCGCCGGTCCCCAATGGAGGCGGTAGGCCAAGTCCATTGGCTGACCGGGCTGGACCGGCTGCTCCGGTGCCCAGAAGGCGACGATGTTGTCATGGATCTCTTGATCGCTCGGGATCTCGATCAATCTTACCTCACCGCGGCCCCAGTCCGCCAGCGGTTCCACCCAGACGGTCGGCCGCAAATCAGGGCGCGCATCCAGGTCTTCATAATCCCTAAAGTCCCGGTCGCGTTGCAGCAGCCCGAAGCCCCGCGGCGACTGGTCCGCAAAGGAGGTGACGGCGAGCTGCGCCGGATTCACCAGCGGCCGCCATAGCCATTCCCCATTGCCGTGCCAGATTGCCAAGCCGTCCGAATCATGGACCTCCGGCCGGTAGTCGTCGACGCCCAGGCGATCGTTTTCGCCGAAGAAATACATGCTGGTAAGCGGCGCCACGCCGACAAGCTTGATCGGATTGCGCGGAACCAGCGTTGCCGTGACGTCGATGGCGGTAATCTCTCCGGGGTGAATGGCGAAACTGTAGGCTCCGGCCGCGCTTGGCCCGTCCAGCAATGCGTGCATGCGCAGCTCCGCCGCGCCCGGCCGCGGCCGTTCCAGCCACAGGGCCCGGAACGACGGATACTCCTCGCCTTCCGGCAGGGCCGTGTTGATGGCGATCCCTCGCGCCGACAGACCGAATACCTGGCCACGGCCGATGCTGCGGAAGAACGTGGCACCTTGGAAGACGGCAATCTCGTCGTAATAGTCCGATCGGTTCAGGGGGTAGTGCAGGCGCACGCCCGAAAAACCGAGGTCCTTCAACTGTGCCGGGTCGATGCCGCTCTTGCCGAAGTCAAACTCGGACGGTCCATAGAGGACCTCGCGCGCGACCCCGTTGGCGACTTCATAGATGCGCACCGCGTCCTGGTACTGGGAGCCGAGATGAAGGAATTGCGCTTCGAAGGTGAGCCCCTGATCACGCCACAGGGACTGGTCCGCCCTGAAACGGATTTCGCGATAGCGATCGCCCGGCAGGTCTTTGAGGGCATCGGGCAGCACGTTTGGCGGTGCCTCGTAGGGTTTTGCCGCAAGCGCCTGCGCCTGCGCCTTGAGCCACGAAATATCGAACGACGTACCGTCAGCCGCTGTCGGCACCGCCCAGGCGGCGGTGCCCGCAGCAAGTGTGACTGTGACAAGACCTCCGACAAGCATCGCCCGACGGCTCGGAAACCGGTCAATCCGGATCATGGCGCTCGTTTCTGTTGTCGCGATCCGCGACCGCCGGCGTTGCCCAAATGCTGCCGGCTGAATGGTCAACTCTGTTAGCCGGCGATGGGAACTGCAGAAGTGGTCGTTGAGGTTCAGCTAGCTTCGCTTGGACCGCTTGTTGTCGTTTCTCTGTCTTAGCGTCATACCGTCACTGTGCAAACAGCTTGCCCAGTCATGCTGTTGCAGCGCGAAAATCGCCCTTTTATATTGGCATATCCCTGCGTCTTACGCGCGACAACTTGTCGCGTCCATCCTACAGCCACTGCCTGCTTTGTGCCGAAAACCGGCCAGTTGCGCAATAGACATCAAGTCGTGCCACCGAGTTGACACGAGGGCAAAACCGGGCATCGGCCGAATTTCCTGCCAGGAAATTTTTTTTCTTCTCATTGATTCAGTTGCCATATTCCTCTAGCCTCGCTCACGCGCCATCGCGGACAGGAGCAACGAACCCATGTGCGGAATCGTCGGCCTCTTCCTCAAGAATCCGGACCTGCGGCCGAGCCTGGGGCGGCACGTCAAGATCATGCTGATCGGCATGACCGATCGCGGTCCCGACAGCGCCGGCATCGCCGTGTATCACCAACCCGTGGCGAGAAATTCCTGCAAGTTGACGGCCTTTCATGCCGATCCGCATTACCACTGGCGCGAGATCGGCGGACATCTCGCCGAGGCGCTCGGCGCCGAGGTCGACGTCGAGGTCAAGGCCAACCACGCGGTCATCAAGGTTGCGGCCCCCGATTCCGGCGCCCGCGCGTGGCTCAAGAAGAACCACCCGGACGTGCGGATCATGGGCTACGGCGAGCTCATGGAAGTCTACAAGGACATGGGCCTACCCGCTGACGTCGTTGCCCGATACGGCGTCGACGCCATGGAGGGCTCGCACGCGGTCGGCCACACCCGCATGGCCACGGAGAGCGCGGTGACCACCGAGCACTCGCATCCGTTCACGGCCGCCCCGGACATGTGCCTCGTGCACAACGGCTCGCTCAGCAATCACAACAATCTGCGCAAGTGGCTGCGCCATCACGGCCACGACTTCGAGACCGACAACGACAGCGAGGTCGCCGCCCGCTATTTCGCCCACCGGATGGGCGAGGGGGCAACGCTCGCGGAGGCGCTGGAGGCTGGATTGAGCGATCTCGACGGCTTCTACACCTTCACCATGGGTACGCGAGACGGGTTTGCGGTGCTCCGCGACGGCATTGCCTGCAAGCCGGCCGTGCTGGCGGAGACCGACGACTGGGTCGCCATGGCGTCGGAATTCCGCAGCCTCGCCAACCTGCCGGGGGTCGACAAGGCCACGATCTGGGAACCGAAACCGGCCGTCGTCTACACCTGGAGCCTGCAGTAGCCCGGGCATGATCACCGTCGATCTTGCGGACACCACCGTCCGGGCGCTGAACGACCGCCTGCACAAGCTGCCGGCCGACACCAATGAGCGGGCCTGGCACGTCATCAACCCCAAGGGCGCCCATGCCTTGGCCTGCGGACTTACGATTCCGCTCGAGGTCATCATCGAAGGGCACGCCGGGTACTACTGCGCCGGCATGAACAAGGAAGCGACGGTGATCGTCAACGGCCACGCCGGCCAGGGCGTGGCCGAGAACATCATGTCCGGGGAAGTCCGGGTGAAAGGCAATGCGTCCCAGGCCGCGGGCGCTTCCGGCCATGGCGGCCTGCTCGT
>JBKOWC010000138.1:0-11063 GCA_046724215.1 Pseudomonadota bacterium
GGGCGACGGCGTCTGCGCGCGCGAAGTCACGATCTCCACCTGGTCGCCGTTGTGCAGCTGGGTGCGCAGCGGCATGTGGCGGCCGTTGATCTTGGCGCCGACGCAGGTGTTGCCGACCTCGGAATGCACGGCATAGGCGAAGTCGACCGGCGTCGCCGCGCGCGGCAGCGCGATCAGGTCGCCCTTGGGCGTGAAGCAAAAGACCTGATCCTGGAACATCTCGAGCTTGGTGTGCTCGAGGAACTCCTCGGGGCCGGCGGCGTGCTCGAGAATGTCCAGGAGTTCGCGCAGCCAGCGGTACTGGCGGCCGTCCATGGCCGGCCCGCCGTCCTTGTAGCGCCAGTGGGCGGCGACGCCGAGCTCGGCGATCTCGTGCATCTCGCGCGTGCGGATCTGGATTTCGATGCGCTGCTTCTCCGGCCCGATCACCCCGGTGTGCAGCGAACGGTAGCCGTTGGGCTTGGGCGTCGAGATGTAGTCCTTGAAGCGGCCGGGCACCATCGAGTAGTGGCTGTGCAGGATGCCGAGCGCGCGGTAGCAGGCGGCGACGTCGGCCACGACGATGCGGAAGGCCATGATGTCCGACAGCTGCTCGAACGGCACGTTCTTGCGCTGCATCTTGCGCCAGATCGAATACGGCGTCTTCTCGCGGCCGGAGACGGCGGCGTCGAGGCTGTCGGCCGCCAGCGTCCGCTTCAGTTCGGCGATGATGCGGTCGGAGCGCGGCCGCCCGCTCTCGCGCAGGAAGGTCAGCCGCTGCAGGATCGAATCGCGGGCGTCAACATGGAGCTCGGCGAAGGCCAGGTTCTCGAGCTCGTCCTTCATCTGCTGCATGCCGATGCGCTCGGCCAGCGGCGCGTAGATCTCCAGGGTCTCGCGGGCGATGCGCTTGCGCTTCTCGCCGTCCTTGATGAAGTGGAGCGTCTGCATGTTGTGCAGCCGGTCGGCCAGCTTCACCAGCAGCACCCGGATGTCCTCGGACATCGCGAGGACGAGCTTGCGGAAGTTCTCGGCGTGCTTGGTGTGGTCCGACTGCAGCTCGATCCGCGACAGCTTGGTGACGCCGTCGACGAGCCGGGCGATCTCCTTGCCGAACAGCTGCTCGATCTGTTCGAGCGTCGCCTCGGTGTCCTCGACGGTGTCGTGCAGCAGCGCCGTGATGATCGACGCGCCGTCGAGCTTCATCTTGGTGAGGATGTTGGCGACCTCGAGCGGGTGCTTGAAGTAGGGGTCGCCGGAGGCCCGCTCCTGCGAGCCGTGCGCCTTCATCGAGAAAACATAGGCGCGGTTAAGGGCATCCTCGTCGGCCGCAGGATCGTAGGACTTGACCGTCTCAACGAGTTCGAACTGGCGGATCATCCGGGGTTGCCATTGCCGCTTCGCTGCGCCGCACCGACCGGCCTTGCGCTCGCCTTTCCGCCAGCTCGTCCTCCCTCCCGGGTTATCCCTGCAAGACGGTCAGGCCAACGAGAGCCGACCGAATCGGCTACGCCTCCGGTGGTGCATCGGTGCCGGGCTCGCCGGGCTCGCCGCCCTCCTCCTCGGCCAACGGCTCGTCCTCGAACTCGCCGTCCAGATCGTCGGCGTCGCCCTCGCCGCCCGGCTCGGGCTGCGTCTGCATGAGGTCGCTGAGGATGTCGGGATCGCCCGATCCGAAACCGCCCTCTTCCACCGGCTCATCGGTCTCCACATGCTTGCGCAGGCCCTGGATGACGCTGTTCGACAAGGCATCCAGATCGATCGCGGCATCGGCGATCTCGCGCAACGCGACCACCGGGTTCTTGTCGTTGTCGCGGTCGATCGTCAGCGCCGCGCCGGCCGAAATATCGCGCGCCCGCTGCGACGCCAGCATGACCAATTCGAAGCGATTCGGGATCTTGAGGACGCAATCTTCAACCGTAACACGAGCCATGCTTCGTCGATCTCCAAACTGCGAGTGAAGTGAATGATTTGCCTGAATATATTGAGACGATACCCTTAAGGCAAGGTGGATCGGCCCGCGTCAATCGGTCAGCGCAGCGGCCGGATCGCCTGCCCCGCCGGCAACGCCCGCCGTATATCCGCCACCGACTGACCGGTCACGGGGTGCCGCCAGTCCGGCGCCACGTCGGCCAGTGGCAGCACCACGAAGGCGCGCTCGGCGAGGCGGGGGTGCGGCAGGATCGGCGGCGGTCCGGGCCTGACGACATCGCCATAGGTCAGGAGATCCAGGTCGAGCACGCGGGCGGCATTCAGCTCCCGCCGCTCGCGCCCGAACTGGCGTTCGACATCATGCAAGAGGGCCAGCAGGTCTTCCGGCGACAGGTCCGTGTCGACGGCGACGACCCCGTTGACGTACCAGGGCTGATCGGCTAGCGGAACGGGGGCGCTCTCGTACCAGCGGGAGCGCCGGACGATCCGCAGGCCCCGGCGCGACAATTCAGCCAGGGCGGCTTCGCAGGTAGCGCGCGGGGGCCCATGCGTCGGGCTGGGCAGATTGGCCCCGATCGCAACCAGAGTATATTCGGTCAACATATTGGACTAGCTTGACTTTTTATCCGAGACCCGTACTTATGGGTAGGGGCTTCCGTGGGGACCCTGTGAAAAGTCGAGACGAAATAACGATAAATCAATGGTTTTGCGCTATTACGTCAGACGTTATGGCTGCAAAACAATATTGAGGGATTGATGCTCCGCTTTTACCCTGAAGAACGCATCGCGTTGTTCATTGATGGCGCCAACCTGTATGCCGCAGCGCGCGCCCTCGGTTTCGACATCGACTACAAGAGGCTCCTGCAACTCTTTGCCGACAAAGGGCATTTGATTCGCGCCTTCTACTACACCGCCCTGATCGAGGACCAGGAGTACTCGCCGATCCGCCCGCTCGTCGACTGGCTGGACTACAACGGCTACACCATGGTCACCAAGCCGACCAAGGAGTTCACCGACGCCTCCGGCCGCCGCAAGATCAAGGGCAACATGGACATCGAGCTCGCCATCGACGTGATGGAGATGGTCGAGCGCATCGACCATGTGGTTCTCTTCTCCGGCGATGGCGACTTCCGCCGCCTGGTGGAGGCCGTCCAGCGCAAGGGCGTGCGGGTCACGGTCGTCAGCACGATCCGCTCCTCGCCGCCGATGGTGGCCGACGAGCTGCGGCGCCAAGCCGACATCTTCGTCGAGCTCGACGACCTGTCCGGCAACATCGCGCGGGTGCATGCCCCGCGGCCGAGCAGCAACGACAACGGCGCCCTGAGCGGGTCGGCTTAAGACCCGCCGCCTGTCCGGCAGGCGGAATCCGTGAACGTCGCATCGACGCCCGAGCAACCGGGTCATGACTGTCCGCTCTGTCCGCGGTTGGTCGAGTTCCGTCAGAAGAACCGGGCGACGTTTCCGGAGTTCCACAACGCCCCGGTCGACAGCTTCGGGCCCCTTGCGGCCCGGCTGCTGATCGTCGGGTTGGCGCCCGGACTCAAGGGCGCCAACCGGACGGGCCGCCCGTTCACGGGCGACTATGCCGGCGACCTGCTCTATGCCACGCTCAGGGAGTGCGGCCTCGCGGCCGGCAGCTACGACCGCCGCGCCGATGACGGGTTCGCGCTCGTCGACTGCCGCGTCACCAACGCCGTGCGCTGCGTCCCGCCCGAAAACAAGCCGACGCCGGCCGAGATCAAGACCTGCCGCCGCTTCCTCGCCGATGAGATCGCCGGACTGAAGCGGCTGCGGGTGATCCTCGCCTTGGGCCGCATCGCGCACGATTCCGTGGTCGCCGCCGGCGGCGGTCGCGGCAGCCAGTTCCGGTTCGGCCACGGCGCGGTGCATGCGCTGCCGAATGGGCTGCGCCTCGTCGATAGCTACCATTGCTCGCGCTACAACACGCAGACCGGCGTGCTGACGGAACCGATGTTCCGGCAGGCGGTAGCGACGGCCTACGGCCTCATCTCATAGCGCCGCCTCTCTTTCGCGCGGCGACCACGATCAACCGCAGATGAAACCGAAGGGACGCGTTGTAGGGGCGCGCTGCGCGCGCGCTTACGATGCGCCGAACGCCGACACCGCGGGCGCGCGCAGCGCGCCCCTACAACGAATTCACGACGGCTAGCGCCCGAAGAAGTCGCGCGTCAGCGTATCCGTCACCGCCGCCAGCTGCAGCTGCACCCAGTCGAGGAAATCGTGCAGGCCGGTGCGCAGGATATCGGCCGTGGGCCGCATCGTCAGGGCGGCCTGAACGTCGTCGAGCTTTTCCAGGGCAGCGCCGCCGCCCCGCAGGCGGTGCCGCTGCCGCAGCTCGTGCAGCAGGCGGTTGACTTCGTCCACGCAGAGCGCCACCGAGCGCGGGAAGGCTTCGTCGTTGAGCAGAAAGGCGGCCACTTCGGCCGGCACCATGCCGCGCGGATGCAGGCGCCGGAAGGCGTGATAGCCGGCGGCCGAGCGCAGCAGCGCCCCTGCCTGGCCGGCCTCGAGCGGCTGGTAGTCGCCCGCCGACGACAGCCGATGGAACTTGACGTCGAGCAGGCGCGTCGCCTGGTCGGCGCGCTCGAGGTAGCGACCGATCTGGCAGAAGTACCAGCCCTGGTCGCGGAAGAAGGTGCCGTCGGTGATGCCGGCATGCGTCTGGCAGCTCTGCTTGATGGCGGCCAAGAGCCGCGGGCGTTCGTGGGGCGCCAGGTCGGCGGGCTTCAGGCCGCGGAGCCAGTTGTAGAAGACATTGAGCTGGGTCCACATCTCCGTGCTGATGAAGGGGCGCAGCGTGCGCGCGTTCTCGCGCGCGGTGCTGACCGCGCAGAGGATCGACGTCGGGTTGCCGGCATCGAGGGTATAGAAATGCACGACGGCGTCGGCGGCGACCGGGCCGTGGGCGGCGCGAAACCGCTCGCTGTCGCTGTGGATCTCGAGGACGGCCGCCCACTCCCCGGCCCGGTCGCGCGCCGTGGCGGCGCTGTGGGTCACATCGAGGATGCGCGCCACGTTCTCGGCACGCTCGACCTGGCGGGCCATCCAGAAGACGCAATCGGCATAGCGTGCCAGCAGGCTAGACAAGCACCCACGTGTCTTTCGACCCGCCCCCCTGCGAGGAGTTGACGACCAGCGACCCCTCGCGCAGCGCCACCCGCGACAGGCCGCCGGGCAGCACCCAGGTCCCGCGTCCGGTGACGGCGAACGGCCGGAGGTCGACGTGGCGCGGCCGGATGCCGGAATCGACCAGAGTCGGGCAGACCGAGAGTCGCACCATCGGCTGGCTGATGTAGTTGGCGGGATTGGCGTGCAGGAGCCCGCGCATCGCCTCGCGCTCGGCGCCGCTGGCGCGGGGACCCACGAGGATGCCGTAGCCGCCGGATTCGCCGACCGGCTTGACGACGAGTTCGTCGAGCCGGTCGAGCGTGAAGGCGAGCCCGTCGGCCTCGGCGCAGAGATGCGTCTCGACGTTGGGCAGAATGGCGTCCTCCGCGAGGTAGTAGCGGATGAGCCGCGGCACGTAGGCGTAGACCGCCTTGTCGTCGGCGACGCCGGTGCCGATGGCGTTGGCGAGGCTGACACTGCCCTTGCGATAGGCGCGCATGAGGCCGGGCACGCCGAGCAGGCTGTCGGGCCGGAAGGCCAGCGGATCGAGGAAATCGTCGTTGATGCGGCGATAGACGACATGGACCGGCGCCAAACCGGCCGTCGTTTTCATGAAGACGCGATCGGCCTCGACGACGAGGTCGCGGCCCTCGACCAGCGGCACCCCCATCTCGCGCGCCAGGAAGACATGCTCGAAGTAGGCGGAGTTGTAGATGCCGGGCGACAGCAACACGACCTGCGGCTCGCTGATGCCCGGCGGCGCTATCTCGCTCATGGCGTGGCGCAGGCGCAGGCCGTAATCCTCGACCGGGCGGATGAAGACGTCGAGCAGGTCGGGAAAGGTGCGCTGCATGATGCGCCGATTCTCGACGACATAAGAAACGCCCGACGGCGTGCGGCCGTTGTCTTCCAGCACCATGAAGCGGCCGGACTCGTCGCGCACGATGTCGACGCCGCAGATATGGATGTAGGTGCCGGCCGGCACGTCGAGGCCCGCCATCTCCGGCCGGTAGTTGGCGTTGCCGAGGACGAGGTCGCGCGGCACGATGCCGTCGGCGAGCACGCGCTGCTCGTGATAGACGTCGTGCAGGAACATGTTCAGCGCCGTCACCCGCTGAATGACGCCGGCCTCGATATGCCGCCACTCCTCGACGGAGAGCACGCGCGGGATCACGTCGAACGGCAGGATGCGGTCGATGACGTCCTTATCCGAATAGACGGTGAAGGTGACGCCGAGATTGAACAGCTCGTTTTCGGCGCTGCGGGCGCGGCGGCGCAGCTCGTCGATCGGGATCTGTTTCAGCCTTTGCTGCAGCGGAAGCGTATGATCGGCGGGAGCGCCGGGGCGACCGAACAGCTCGCAAAAGAAACCGCCCGCGTCATAGTCCGCGAGCCAGTCGGACCCGTTCTCCCGCATCGTCCGTTCCCACCTCCCGCCGGCGCCGGCGTGCGCGGCCCGACACGGAAGCGTAACGGAACGGCGGACTGCGGATCAACGGAAATGCCGCATTGCACAATGCGGGGTCGGCTCGCCTGTTCCCACAACCGCGATGTTGGGATGCGGTTCGCCGATGGGCGAGCGCCGCTCGCCCCTACTGTGCCGCGACCGTCACCGGCTGGTCCCGATAGTCCTCCGGGAACAGGCGCTTCAGATCGTCGATCTTCGGCAGGTCGTTGAAGACGATGTAGGGGTAGGTGGGATTGCGGACGAGAAAGTCCTGATGGTAGCCCTCGGCCGCATAGAATCCCTTCAGCGGATCGACGCGGGTCACGATGGGGCTGCCGAAGACCTTGGCGCTGTCGAGCTGCGCGATATAGGCCTGGGCGATCCGCTGCTGCGCCGCGTCGGCATAGAAGATCTCGGAGCGGTACTGCGTCCCCTCGTCCGGCCCCTGGCGGTTGAGTTCGGTCGGGTCGTGCGCCACCGAGAAGAAGATCCGCAGGATCTCGCCGTAGGAGATCTGCGCCGGATCGAATTTGATCTGGACGGATTCGGCGTGGCCGGTCTCGCCGGTGCTGACGACTTCGTAGATGGCTGTCGTCTTCTCGCCGCCGGAATATCCGGCCAGCACCTGCGTGACGCCCTTGACGTGCTGGAAGACCCCCTGGACGCCCCAGAAGCAGCCCCCGGAGAGGACGGCCGTCTGCAGGTCGCCGGCGGCCTTCGGCTGGTCGTCGGCCGGCGCCGGCAGCGCCATGGCCGCCTCGTCGGCACGCGAGCCGGACTGGCAGAGCGCGGCCGTCGCGCCGGCCAGCAGCACGGCCCCGACGACGGCGCCGCGGAGAGCAAGGGGAAGGCGGGAAAACTTGGCGATCGGATTGGACGACATGGGTCGATTCCCTGGACAGAGTAAGGACGATCCGTCCCGGCCACCGCCGGAGCGGCGCAACGGATCGATATCCGCAGCGACATCCCTCGACTATCCGACAGTCTCCGCCCATCTCAAGTCAACACGGCGTGATCGAATCGTGAGTCCGCGCCGCCCGACGGCGCGTCGGGCGACCTTCCCTTTCGCCTAACCCGACTCCGCGATCATCCCCCCGAACGGGGACGTCTCAGTGGAGCCTTGGCGCCACTGCCGTCCCTCAGGATCCGCGGGAAGTCTTCAGGGTCGGGAGTGGCCGCCTCTCGATGCTGTCGTCGGCATGGCCGCGAGCCTTTCGCCTGTGCTCGTGCGGTTGGGAGATCGTGGAGCACGGCCCGTCGCGTTCAATCCATTTCGCGAGCGTTGCCGCTTGGGCGTTCGGCAACGGTCGGTAGCCGCCGCGATAAGCCCAGCACACGTCGGGGTAGTAGAGCGGCAGGAGGACGCGATCTGCCATCGCCAGGGCACCCGCGCGTCGGAGGGCGGCCGCACGCTCACCGCGATCGGCCGCGCAATTGGCGCGACGAATGAGCTCGTCGAGCGCCATGCTGGAATAGCGACCGAAGTTCGTGGCGCCGGCGCCGGTGCGCTCGTCGGGCGTGGCGACGAGATGTTGGAGATTGTAGAGCGAGTCACCGGTCGAGCACGTCCAGTACTGATACTTGAGGCCGAAGCGATCGGCGTTGCTGTGGTCGTGAAGCTCACCGCGCCCCAAGACATTCCAGCGAACCGATATGCCGACGCCCGCCAGCATGAGCTCGAGCGCCCGCAACGCTCGCAATTGATAGGTCGGAACGTCCTCGGAATGGGCCGCTTCTATGATCAGCCCATCGGCAAAGCCGGCTTCCTCCAGTAACGCGCGCGCTCGGCCGGGTTCGTAAGGGTCGGGAATCAGCTCGGGATCGGACCCGAAGACTCCCGCGGGCACAATATCGCCGGCGGGAAGCGCCATCCCTCCGAGGAGCACGTCGCAGATGAACCGGCGATCGATGGCCATCGAGAGCGCGGAGCGCACCCGGCGATCCCGCAGGGGATTGCAGGAGAGGCGCCGGCCCGAGGCGGTCAGACATCCGCCGTGCAGCTCCTCCAGAAAATTCGGCGCGAGAAAGCACAGCATCAGCCCGCGGTCCGTCGCGAGCCTGAGATCGGCGGCGCTATTGTCGCTCGCCATCCCCGCATAGTCGCCGCGCCAATCGAGCGGCAAGGCGTAGATCACGTCGAGGTCGGCGCGCTGCAGGCGGTTAAACACTTCGTGGCGTTTCTGGGCCAGTCGGAAGTCGACCTCCAACCACGGCGTTGCCGGTCCGTGATAACCCGCAAATGCCTCCAGCCGGATCTCGGCTGGCGTGCGATCGATCTGCCGGAATGGCCCGGTGCCGACCGCCGCCCGGCCGCTGTCGAAATCGGACGTGGTGGCATCGACGAAGCGCCGCTGGATGACATGCATCTCCACCAAGTCGAGCGGCAGCGTAAGGTGCGGCTCGAAGGTCTCGATGCAGATGCGGTACCGGTCGACGGCCTGCACATCCCTGATGACAGCGAGGATCTGATTGTTGTTGAGCCCACCCCGCTCGATCCGCCGCAGGCGTTCCAGGCTCGCGAGCACATCGTCGGCGTCAAAGTGCGACCCGTCGTGAAACAGCACGCCGCGTTTCAGCTCGAACTCCCATGTGACGTCATCGAGCCGGCACCACCCGGTTGCCAGCGACGGCCTGATGTTGCCTTCGCGATCGAGGCAGGTAAGGCCCTCGAACATGTGCTGGGCGCAGTAGAAGTCGATTTCGGTGGCGTTGAGATGGGGGTCGCTCTGCGGAAGCCCTTCGCGCACGCCGATCGCCAGGATCCGATCTCGCGGTGGTCTCTCGACGGCGGTGTTCTGCTGCGCGAGAGCCGGCAGCCGGACGTCGAAGCGCGTACCCGTTCCTGGCGTGCTGACAACGGAGATGTCGCCGCCCAGCAGCTGACAGAGGTTCCGCGTGATGAACATGCCGAGGCCGGTTCCGCCCAACGCGCTCGAATCGCGCCCGCCGATATCCGTGAAGGCGTCGTAGAGGCGCGACAGTTGCTGGGGGGTCATCCCGCGCCCGCTGTCTTCGACGCGCAGCAGAAGGTGGCCGGTATCCGGCCGGAGCACGCGCAGGCTTATGGTGCCGTCGCGCGTGAATTTGGCGGCATTGCTCAGCAGGTTGATGAGAATCTGCTGCAGCTTGATGCGGTCGCTGACGATCCGCCCCACGTCATCGGCGATGGCAACGTCGAGCCGGTTGTTGCCCTTTTCGACCTGCGGCCGGATGAGTTTGTCGACATCGATGATGACGTCGGAAATCTCCAGTTCGCCGAGATCCACACCGGCCTTGCCGGAATCCAGCTTTGCCGCCCACAGCGCATCATCGACCAGCGCCGCCAGGTGCTGACTTGCTCTGCCGATCGTGTCGAGGTAGCGATTCGCCTCGATCGCCGATCGCGGCTCCGCCATCAGCTGCATGAGCTGGACATAGCCGGAGATGGCGTTCAGCGGATTCTTGAGCTCGTGCGCCATCGCGGCGAGGAAGTGCGCTTTTCTGGAGGCGTTGGACTCCGCGCGCGCCGCCGCTTCCTGATGCTCGTCGGCCAGCATCAGGGCGTCGACCGCGCGGGACCATGCGGCATGGAGGGATTCGCGTTTGGAGTCGGTCATACCGCCCTATTCTACGGGTCGCCGTCTAGCACGAGGTTAACGCGCGTCGAACGCACGGGGTAAGCTGGCGTATTCGACTGCGACGAAACGCTGAAGATTGTCTTAACAGAACCGGATTCGTTGTGCGGTCTGGTGGCGGGTCGCCGCCGAGTGCCGCTCCCAGTATTCGTGCGTTTTGTAAACAGGTTGGGGCTGGAACAACCGATTTCATAACTTCTTGTAACAGAAGGGGTCAGCGCCCCCTCTGGGCCTGGAAAGCTGGTGCTGAACCGGGAGGCGCCTGTCTAGCGCCGGATGTTCGCCGCCGCGAGCTCGATCAGCTCGTCCATGCGGCCGCTGAGCACGGCGCGGAGCATGTAGAGCGTGAATCCCTTGGCCATCTCGGCCGTAACCTTCGGCGGCATGGAGAGCTCCATGCGGTCGACGACCGCGTCGACCACGACCGGGCCGGGATGCGCGAGCGCCTCGGCGATTCCGGATTCGACCTGTGCGGGATCGCTGATCCGGATGCCCTTGATGCCGACCGCCTCGGCCATCCTGGCGAAATCCGGATTGTCGAAATCGGTGCCGGTCGGCAGAAAGCCGGTCGACTTCTGCTCGAGCTCGATGAAGCCCAGGGCGCCGTTGTTGAACACGACGACCTTCACCGGAAGCCCGAGCTGCTTCAGGGACAGGAGATCGCCCATCAGCATGGTGAAGCCGCCGTCGCCCGAGAGCGAGACGACCTGGCGACCGGGCGCCGCGGCCTGGGCGCCGATCGCCTGCGCCATGGCGTTGGCCATGGAGCCGTGCCAGAACGAGCCGATCAGCCGCCGGTTGCCGCGCATCGGCAGGTAGCGCGCCGCCCATACCGTGGGCAGGCCGACGTCGCAGGTGAACACCGCATCATCGGCCGCAAGCTCGCCGAGGACGCGCGCGACATGCTGCGGGTGCAGGCGGCCGCCGGGCCGTCCGGTCGCCAGCTCGTCGAGCGACTGGCG
>JBKOWC010000060.1:0-8865 GCA_046724215.1 Pseudomonadota bacterium
GGTTCGCTTCGTCGCGCTCAGCGTGATGACGCAGATCGATGCGGCCATCGGTGCGTTCGACTCGGCCATGCCCGGCGAGATCCTGAAGCGCGCCGCCGACGTGCAGGCCAAGGCCGACAGCCTCAACGAGTGGATCGGCCAGCTGAACGACATCACCAGCGGCAGTCTCGGGGCCGCCGCCGGCACCCTCGACGCCCGCATCGGCGACCTCAGCGCCGTCGCCATCGGCGGCATCGTCCTCGCCGTTCTGATCGCCTTTGCCGTGGCGATGCTGACGGCGAACCGCATCGCCCGGCCGATCCAGAGCCTGCGGCAGGCCGCCGTCAGAATGGGCGACGGCGATTTCGCCGCCGTGGAGGGCGAGCGCCGCACCGCGGACGAGATCGGCGACCTCATCGGCGCCTTCCAGGAGACCGCCAAGAAGCTCAGCGAATCGCAGGACAAGCTGGCGCGCAACGAGCGGCTGTCGGCGCTCGGCCAGATCGCCGGCTCGGTCAGCCACGAGCTGCGCAATCCCCTGGGAACGATCCGCAATTCGATGGGCATCGTGCGCCAGCTGACGACCAGCAAAGGTCTCGGCATCGAGCGCGCCCTCGATCGCATCGACCGCAGCGTCGAGCGCTGCAACGTCATCGTCTCGGATATCCTCGAATTTTCGCGCGTGCAGGAATTGAATCGCGAAGCGACGTCGATCGACACCTGGCTGGGCGAGATGCTGGACGAGCACGAGGTGCACTCTGCCGTCACCGTCCGCCGCGAGCTGGCCGCCGACGCCGCCGTCATGCTCGATCGCACGCGCTTCCGCCAGGTCCTGGTCAACCTGATCGACAACGCCGCGCAGGCGATGACGGACCCGCAATGGGAGCCGGCGTCCGGCCGCCGCCGGACGATCACCGTCCGCACCGAGGCGGCCGGGCCGCACGTCCGCCTGTCGGTCGCCGATAGCGGTCCGGGCATCCCGGCCGACAGGCTGGGCAAGATCTTCGAACCGCTGTTCACGACCAAGGCCAAGGGCGTCGGGCTCGGATTGCCGACGGTCCGCAAACTGGTCGAGCAGCATGGCGGCACAATCGATGTCGAGAGCAAGGAAGGCGAAGGCACGATGTTCACGGTCTGGCTGCCGCGGCAGCCCGGACAGGCGGACGTCGAAGCGCCCGCGCCGATGTTGGCTACAGCCTAAACGCAAAGAGGACGACCCATGGTTACCAAGAGCGTTCGCATCATGATCGTCGACGACGACCAGGACCTGGCGGAGAGCCTGGCCGATCTGCTGCAGGTCCACGGCTACGACGTGGAGATCGCCAAGGACGGGCAGGATGCGCTCGAGCACGCCCGCTCCGAGGATTTCGACATCACCTTCATGGACGTGCGCATGCCCGTCATGAACGGCGTCGACAGCTTCCTGGCGATCAAGCGGATCAAGCCGCAGGCGCGCATCGTCATGATGACCGGCTTCAAGGAGCCGATCCTCGAGAAGGCGATCAACGCCGGCGCCGAGGGGCCGCTGCACAAGCCCTTCAGCGTCGAGGACATGCTGAAGCTGGTCGAGACCGTCCACTGACGACGGGCGCAGCGGAAAGCGCCCGGTGCGCCTAGCGCCAGCGGCGCGCCGACTTTTCGTATCTATCCCAGCGCCCCTCGATGCGGCGGCGGTCGGCCGCCGCCCGGGCGGCCATCCAGCCGTCGACCAGGCCCTCGCCGCGGGCGACCAGTGGATGTCGCGGCGACAGAAGACGGAGTGATTCAAGCTCCTGCAGCAGGCGCGGTGCCGTCCGCGCATCGTTGAGATCGCCCAGCACGTCTTGCAAACCGTTGAGGCGCTTCAGCTGCTTGTCGACGCGCTTGGCCGGGAACAGGCTGCGGAAAAACTCGATCGCATAGCGAAGCTTCTTGATCCGGATGCGGAGCCGGTGCAACTCCCGCGCGTCCAGCTCTTCGAGGCGACCGCCCAGCTTGTGCACCTGCTTGGCGCGCCGGCGCAATTCGCGAACGGCATAGCCCGCGATCGCCTCCCGCAGGTCGCCTGCGCGGCCGCGCCTCGTGACGCCGAGCTCGTGTCGCCACCGCATAAGAGTCAGAAGAAGCCCGGTGTAGCGGCGCGAGCCCAGCACCTTGCGCAGCGCCTCGTAGGCCTTCGCGCGCGCAGCCGTCGCGGCTGCCCGCACCCGCCGGAGATCGCCGTTGCCGCCTTCCCTGGCCAACGGCGCGAGCCCCGTCTCGGCGAAGACGTCCCAGTCTCGCGCCGCGCCAAGTGTATCCTGCAGCCAGCGCAGATCGCTCTCGAACGGCAGCCGCCCATCGCCCGGCAGCGTGCGACGGAATGTGCTGAGCGCCGAGCGGAGCCGACGGACGCCGACGCGCATCTTGTGCACGGCCTCGGCGTCGTCCGCCTGGCGCAGGCGCGGTTCATGCGCCGCGATCTGTCCCATGCAGCTGTCGACCACGGCGCCCAGCGCTTCTGCCACGGGCATTTTCCTCGTCAGGCGCGGCGGCGTCCAGCGCTGCGGCTCCGGAACGAATCCGGCAGCCAGCGCGTAACCCCGCTGACCCTTGGTCTGCCATTCGATGCGAAGCGGCACGCGGCGATGCAGCGCCGCGGCCGTGCCGAACAGCGTTGCGGAGCGGCCGCACTTCAGCTCGAGTTCTGCCTCTCGCACCGGCGCGCTTTTCGGACCGGCGCGAATCTCGCCGCTGTCGAGCGCGCATTCGATGGTCGCACCGTCGTTCTGCAGCAGACGCGCCGTTCGTTCGATCTCGGTGGCAAACAACGGCCGCAGGCTCTGCGGCGCATTGATGTCGGCGAAGAGGTCCTGCAGGCCGGCTTCGGACACGCAAGTGAGGTCGGGGCGCTCGCCCTCGATCTCCTGGTCGCATTCGAAGCGGCCGATCGGGCTGCCGCCATCGCATTTCAGGGTCTGCAGGCGTCGGCCGTCGGCATAGCGCACGCGCAGACCGATTCCGTGCCGCCGCAGATCAAGGGCCGGTGTGTCGAAGTAGACGCTCACCAGTCGCCGCACCCCGCCGTCTTCGGCACGGACGCGCGGCAGCGGCAGCCGCCGGCGCAGCGTCCGCATCGCGCGTTCGCCAAGGGAGAGCTTCAGTTCGATCTCCTCGCCCATGCGCTTCCTCCCTTCGGTCGGCTCCGAGGGGGAATGCGCCGGCGCCTTTCATGTTCCCTGGGCGGACGCGAAGCGGCTGAGGAATCTAAGGGTCTAGCGCCGGAACAGGAACTCGCGCCCGACCTTCACGCGCTTCACGCCGTCGTACTCGATGATGTCGGCGGTGGCGTAGGTCTCGGTCCAGCGCTGCGGCAGGAACGAGCCGGTGCCGATGATGTCGATCGGCGCCTCCGCCTCGGCCATCATCTTGCATTTGGCCGGCTCGAAGCCGGAAGACGCCACGATCTTCACCTTGGGGAAGCCGGCCTTGTTCAGCGCGTCGCGCAGATGATGAATCGAGGCGGCGGAGACCCCGGCGCCGACGAGGTGCCGAAGCTCGGCCTCGTTGCGATAGCCGCGGATGGCCTGCGGGCAATGGCGTTCGAGCACCGCATAGGAGGTGGGCGGATCCAGGCCCTCGACATAGCGGCTGCCCGGTGTATCCACGCGCACCGCGAGCCGTCCGTCGGCGGCGAGGTCGGGGAAGCGCTGGGCGCAGGCGACGGAATCCGTGAGCTCGCGGCCGAAATAGTCGACCAGCACGGTGAGGCCGTCGTTCGGGTAGGTCTCGCGCATCATCTCGGCCGCCCGCACGGTCGATCCGGCATAGCCGATGAGGGCGTGCGGCATGGTGCCCATGCCGTCGGAGCGGCCGAAATAGCGCGCCGTCGCGGCGGTGGCGTTGCCGATGAAGCCCTTGGCGTTCGACTTGCGCTTGGCGCGCTCGGAGCCGACCGAGGCGGCGTAGGCCATTAGCTCCGCCATGTCCGTGCCGGCGCAATGGCGCGCATCCATGGCGAGGAAGGAGACCTGCGGCAGGTCCGTGCACATCGTATAGGCGTTGAACGCGGCGACGCAGGCGGGGCCGAGCTTCATCAGGAATATCGTCTCGGTATCGACGAGATGCACGAACGAGCCGGAGATATAGAGGAGAGGCTCGCCGGCGCCGACCCACTTCCCCTCGCGGTACTGCACGTCGATCTCGAAGGTCGTGCCGCGCGCCTTCGCCACCTGCTGCAGCCACTCGGTGCACAGCCGCGGCGCCGATATCACGGGGCGGCGCATGAACACCGCATAGGTGACGCGCTTGTCGCCGAACTTCTGCACCGTCGCCTTCGTGCGCAGGAAGTAGTGGTCGGTCCAGGCCGGCAACTCGTTGAGATCGGGATGCATGCCCGCGCCGTCGGAACCGCCGACCGATCGCTTGTCGTTCATGGGAGATCGTTTCGCCTCTGGTTCGGGACTCCGGCGCGTCGGATGCCGGGAGACGTTTCCAGCGCAGCATACGCCCTCACCTCCCCCCCGGCGCAAGGGCAAGCCGGAGCGAGATATGCGCCCGTCGAGACCCAGTCATGCGCGCGCAGGTCCGCCGCGCGGTGCGCTTTGACCCCGGCCCACGGTTCACGCTATTAGCAGCCTATCCACCGGCGATCCCACCCGACGAAGCGGCAGTCCCCATGGCCGAGAGCGTCCAGCCCGCGCGCCAACGGCGTGCTCCGAACCCGTCGTTCGGCGAATTCGTCGCCCTCATCAGCTTCACGATGGGGCTGATGTCGCTGTCGATCGACAACCTGCTGCCGGCCTTCGGGGCGATCGGCGCGTCGTTCGGCATCGCCGACGCCAACGAGATGCAGCTCCTGATCTCGGCCTACATGATCGCCTTCGCGCTCATGCAGCTCGTCTACGGACCGCTGTCCGATATCATCGGCCGACGACCGGCACTGATGATCGGGCTCGCCGTCTATGCCGTCGGCACCGTCATCGCCATCTTCGCGCCGAGCTTCGGCCTGCTGCTGGCCGCGCGCGCCATCCAGGGCATGGGCGCGGCGGCGATCCGCGTGCTCGTGGTGGCGATCGTGCGCGACCGCTACAACGGCCGCGAGATGGCGCGCGTGATGTCGCTGATCATCATGGTGTTCATCGTGGTTCCGATATTCGCGCCAGCGATCGGCAGCCTGTTCCTCTGGCTTGGCGGCTGGCGCCTCATCTTCATCAGCATGCTGGTCCTGGCCGGAGTCGTGATGACCGGCTTCAGCCTGCGGATGCCCGAGACGCTGCACCCGGAATACCGGCTGCCCTTCTCGCTGCGCCGCATCCTGGACGGCGCGCTGCTGACGGTGACGACGCGCGCCTCCCTCGGTTACGCCGGCGCCATGGGACTCACGATGGGTGTACTCCTGAGCTATCTGAATTCCAGCCAGCAAATCTTCCAGACCGAGGTCTACGGGCTGGGGCCGCTGTTCCCCCTGGCGTTCGGCGCCATCGCAGTCGTGCTGGGGGCGGCGTCCTTCGTGAACTCGCGGCTCGTGCGGCGGCTCGGCATGCGGCGGCTGTCGCATTTCGGCATCTGCGGCTTCATCCTGGCGGCGGGACTGCTTCTCGTCCTGGCGTTCTCCTTCGCCGGGCGGCCGCCGCTCGCGCTCTTCGGGCCGCTGCTGGCCGCGAGCCTCTTCCTCATGAGCCTGATGATGGTCAACTTCAACGCCATGGCCATGGAGCCGTTGGGCGCCATCGCCGGCACGGCCTCCTCGATCATCGGCCTCTATACGAGCCTCGTGGGCGCCCTGCTCGGCCTCGCCGTCGGACAGGCGTTCGACGGCACGGTCAGGCCGCTCGCCGTCGGATTCCTCCTGCTGGGCCTGATCTGCCTCGTCGTCGTGCTGTGGACCGAGCGCGGCCGCCTGTTCCGGCCGCACAGCGCCGATCCGGCGGAGTGAGGCAGCGGCAGCGTAGGGGCGAGCGGCGCTCGCCCCTGTTCATGAAAGATGTCGACGATCGTGTCTCTGGGCGATGAGGGCGAGCGCCGCTCGCCCCTACGCCGTCGCGGCGATGCGCTTGCCGTTGCCGGCGGCACGCTCCGTCTTCAGGCCCTCGGCGATGAGGAAGGCCAGCTCGAGCGACTGGCTGGCGTTGAGCCGCGGGTCGCAGTGGGTGTGGTAGCGGTCGGCGAGCTGCTCGTCGGTGATGGCCTGGGCGCCGCCGATGCATTCCGTGACGTTCTGTCCCGTCATCTCGAAGTGCAGGCCGCCGGCATGGGTACCCTCGGCGCGATGCACGGCGAAGAACGACTTCACCTCCGAGAGGATGCGGTCGAACGGCCGCGTCTTGTAGCCGCTCGACGACTTCACCGTATTGCCGTGCATGGGATCGCAGGACCACACGACCTTGGCGCCGTGCCGCGTCACCGCGCGGACCAGCGCCGGCAGCTTGGCCTCGACCTTGTCGAAGCCCATGCGGGCGATGAGCGTGAGTCGCCCGGGGATGTTCTGCGGGTTGAGGACGTCGATGAGGCGCAGCAGTTCGTCGGGATCGAGGCTCGGGCCGCATTTGAGGCCGAGCGGGTTCTCGACCCCGCGCAGGAACTCGACATGGGCGCCGTCGGGCTGGCGCGTGCGGTCGCCGACCCAGAGCAGGTGCGCCGAGCAGTCGTACCAGCGCCCCGTGAGGCTGTCGACGCGGGTGAGGGCCTGCTCGTAGGCCAGAAGCAGCGCCTCGTGGCTGGTGTAGAACTCGGTCTCGCGCAGCTGCGGCGTGGTCTCCAAGGTGATGCCGCAGGCGGCCATGAAATCGAGCGTCTCGGTGAGCCGGTCGGCCATCTCGGCATAGCGGCTGCCCTGGGCACTCTCGGCGACGAAATCCATGTTCCAGCGATGCACCTTGTGCAGGTCGGCGAAGCCGCCTTGCGCGAAGGCGCGCAGCAGGTTGAGCGTCGCGGCCGACTGGTTGTAGCTCTGCACGAGCCGCTCGGGATCCGGCACGCGCGCCGACGCCTCGAACTCGATGCCGTTGATGATGTCGCCGCGATAGCTCGGCAGCTCAACGTTGCCGATCTTCTCGGTCGGCGCCGACCGCGGCTTGGCGAACTGCCCGGCCATGCGCCCGACCTTCACCACCGGGCAGGCGGCGCCGAAGGTGAGCACGACCGCCATCTGCAGCAGGACCTTGAAGGTGTCGCGGATGTTGTTGGCGTTGAACTCGGCGAAGCTTTCCGCGCAGTCGCCGCCCTGCAGCAGGAAAGCCTTGCCGTCTGCCACGGTGGCCAGCGATTTCATGAGGTTGCGCGCCTCGCCGGCGAAGACCAGCGGCGGATAGCCACGCAGCCTCTTCTCCACGGCGTCCAGTTTGGCCTGGTCCGGATAGTCCGGCGCCTGGCTGATCGGCTTTCCCCGCCAGCTGTCCAGCGCCCACTTCGCACTCATCGGCGGCCTCTCAGTCCCTTTCCTCCCCTAGGAAACTGACGCATATACGCGGAAAGACAAGGGTTTACAACCGATGCCCCGGGCCCATCCTGAGACGCTCATTTCGTGATTCCCCCGCGAAAGCGGGGGGTCCAGGCCGCCGGTCGGTCGTTTGCTCCTGGACCCCCGCTTTCGCGGGGGAATCAAGGTGAAGAAGGCCGACCGGAAAAGGCGCGCGGGCACGCGAGTATGGCTGACCGATGGACCTGACGATCTTCGATTGCGACGGCGTCCTCGTCGACAGCGAGATCGTCTCGTTCGCGGTCGAGGCGGAGGCCCTTGCCGAGCTGGGCGCCGCGGTGACGGCCCGGGATCTGCTCGGCCGCTTCGTCGGCACGAGCAGCGCCGCGATGTTCGCCACGATCGCGCGGGAGAACGGCATCCGGCTCCCGCCCGACTTCGCCGAACGGACGACGGCACGCTGCCTGGCGGCGTTCGACGAGCGGCTGCGCCCGGTCGCCGGCATCGCCGAGCTCCTGGCCGGCCTCGCGGGGCCGCGCTGCGTCGCCTCCAGCAGCGATCCGCCGCGCATCCGCCACTGCCTGGCGCTGGCCGGCATCCTCCACCATTTCGAGCCGCACATCTTCAGCGCCACCCAGGTGCGGCAGGGGAAGCCGGCGCCGGATCTCTTCCTGTTCGCGGCCGAATGCATGGGCACCCGCCCCGAACGCTGCATCGTCATCGAGGACAGCGTCGCCGGCGTGACGGCGGCGCGGGCCGCCGGCATGACCGTGCTCGGACTCACCGCCGGCAGCCACTGCCTCGACGGCCACGCGGATGGGCTGCGCCGGGCCGGCGCCGCGCATGTGTTCGCCTCGTGCCCGGACCTGGCCCGCCATCTGGGGGCGCCAGCCTCGGTCTGACGGCCGTTAACCCTATGGCAAGCGGCGCGGTCCTAGGTTGGCCCGCCATGGACGGTTCACCCGACCTCGAAATGTTGCGCATCCGGGCTCAGCAGGAGATGGAGCCCGGCGAGCGTTTGCGCTGGGTCGGGCGGCCGCATCCCTGGGCGCTGGCCCGTGAGCGGCTGGCGGCGCTGACCGTGACGCCCGTCCTCCTCGGTCTCGGCACCTTCGTCATTCACGTCGGCGCCTCGCAACCGCTGCCGGTCGATCAGGCCATGCTGACCATGGTGATCTATGGCTTTGGCGGCCTGGCGCTCTTGCTCGGTCTCGTCGTGTTTTCGGGGCCGGTTCTTGCCTTCCTGCTGGCGCGACGCACCGTCTACGCCATCAGCGACCGCCGGCTGCTGACGATCAGCGGCGAGCGCGTGAACGCCTACGGCCCGGGGGACATCCGGGCCATCATGGTGACGAACGAGCGGGCCGACGGCAGCGCCGACATCGTCTTCGGCCAGGACATCCGGCGCTATTGGATACGCGGCGCCCGCTTCGCCGAGGTCAACAGGCTGGGCTTCTTCGGCATCCCCGATCCCGACCACGTGCGCGAGCTGATCCGCGATCTGCGGG
>JBKOWC010000148.1:0-6522 GCA_046724215.1 Pseudomonadota bacterium
GCCAGTGCGACGGGCCGTGGAAGGCGAAGGCGAGGAAGAGGACGTAGGCGGCGGCGAGAAGCGCCGCCTCGGAGAAGAAGGCGCCGGTGAGGAGGCAGATGACGAGCGCGCTCTCGAAGAACGCGGCAACCCAGGCGAGGAGCAGCGGGATCGGGAAGCCGGCGGCGGCGATGTAGTTTGCCGTGTCCGCCATGCCGAGGAACTTGACGACCGCGGCCATGGCGAAGACGGCGGCGAAGATGAGGCGGCCGACCAAAATGGCGGTCGTGTGCCACGAGGGCGCTGAAACGTTCTCTGTCATGATGATTTCCAGGGTTGATGAATGCGGACAGATAGCCGACGTGACTCACGGCGATCAAGGGCTGTCGTTGGCCGTTGTCGCTTGCGCCGGTGGCGACGCCGTGGATTCCTGTTCGCCTGCGGGCGCGGAGGTTCTCGATGGGCGAATACGCCGGCGGGTGTTTGTGCGGGCAGGTGCGCTACCGGTCGGCGGGGCCGCCGAGCTTTCCGCACTACTGCAGCTGCCGCATGTGCCAGCGGGCGTCGGGGGCGCCGATCGTGGCGTGGGTGGAGTTTGCGCGTGATGCGCTCTCGTTCGAGGGGCCGGGCATGCCGGCGCTCCATCGCTCGTCGGAAAAGATGCAGCGGGGGTTCTGCCCGAAATGCGGCGGCACCATCTGCAGCATCGAGGACGGCTCCGACAAGATCTACATTACCGTCGCCACGCTGGACGATCCGAACGCCGTCGTGCCGGCGTCGCAGAGCTTTGCCGAGTCGGCGCCGGCGTGGCTGAAGGTCGGGGTCGCGACCGCGGAGTGATCCGGAACCGCGGTCAGGAGATGTCGATCATCCGCATCGTGCCGATGTTGGATTTCGTCTTCGCGCCGATCGCCTTCTGGATGGCGAGGATGAGCTTCGGCTCGAAGCCGTTGAGGAGCGGCAGATGGTCGGTCGAGGGCGTGTCCTTGTCCTTGATGAAGATGCAGCCGTTGGTGTCTTCCTCCTTGTGCAGGTCGATGCGCACGGCACCGGAGCGGTACTTGCCGAGGGAATCATCGACCGCGAGGCCATAGTACTTCACGGTGAACCGCTCGTTGCGGTAGATCGACACCGGCTGCCCGTCCCAGGCGTCGTAGACGCTGTTCGCCGTGATTTCGCGCAGGCCCGACTGCCCCGGGGTGGGCGCCACGAAGATCGGCCGGCTCAAGACCGCGGCGCCGATCAGCGTCCCGTCGCGGCCGAACACGGCCAGCAGATCGTTGTCGTCGAAGATCATCTCGATCCCGGAGGCCGCGGTCGTATCGTGGTACTGCTCCATGCGGCTGGCGTTCTTGCCGATGTGGGTGGCGTCGAGGAAGCCCTCGCCGCCGCCCTTGACGATGAAGAACTGCAGGCCGCCGGCCTTGTCGCTGACGCTGACGGCGCCCTTGGACGCCTCCTTGATGAGGGCCTTGAGATAGCCCTCGTTGGTCAGGTCCATCGTGCCGCCGATCTTGGCATCGATGTCCTTCTTCTTCTGCGCTTCCGGCGCGGTCGAATAATAGCCGCTCATGCTGCGACCTCCCGATGTCGAGGATCCCGGCGCAAAATCGCGCCGGCGGTCGACCGGCGAGAATAGCCGGCGCGGCGAGCCGTCGATATGATGGGCGTCACAGGCGCCACCTTTCCGACGCGGCGCATGAGCGAGGAGACGACGGCATGGCGGTGAAAGGGCTGCTCCACTATGCGCTGGAGGTGCCGGACCCGGCGAAGGGCGCGGCGTTCTACCGCGACTTCGGGCTCGCCGCCGCTGACGGCGGCGGCGAGGCGCGGCGGCTTCAGGCGGGTCAGGGGGCGGGCGGGCTGCTGCTCTACGCGGGGCCGCGGAATCGGCTGCACCATGTGGCGTTCGCGGCGCCGGGCGAGAACTTCGCGACGGTGCGGGCGGCGCTGAAGCGGGCCGGCGTTGCCGAGATCGAGCCGCCGCCGGAGGCGCCGCAAACCGGCATCTGGCTGCGCGATCCCGACGGCAACCTCGTCAACATCCGGCCGGAAGCGCCGACGGCGATCGCGGCGGAGCCGGCGCTCGCCTACAACGGGCCGGGCAACGCGCCGCGCCAGGGCGCCCGCGGCATGCCGACCTTCGAGCGGGCGCTGCCGCGGCGGCTCGGGCACGTGCTGTTCTTCACGCCGGACCCGCAAGGCGCCGAGCGGTTCTACACGGGTGTGCTCGGCTTCAAGGTGTCGGACCGGGTGCCGGGCGTGCTGTCGTTCCTGCGCTGCTCGACCGACCACCACAACCTCGCCTTCGCGAAATCGAGCCATCGCGGCTTCCACCACGCCAGCTACGAGGTCGGCAGCTTCGACGAGGTCGGCATGGGCGGGATGTGGATGCGGGCGCAGGGCTGGGACCCGGCCTGGGGCATGGGGCGGCATGCCATCGGCAGCAACGTCTTCTACTACATCCGCGATCCCTGGGGCAGCTTCGCCGAATATTTCCACGACATCGACTGCATCCCCGAGGAGGCGGCCTGGGAGCCGCGCGACTGGGAGGCGAAATACGCCCTCTACTGCTGGGGCCCGGACGTGCCGCCGGACTTCATCGAGAACAAGGAAGCCCGGTAAGGCGGTCGGGCGAGACGACCCTCTTGTAGGGGCGGGTCTTAAGACCCGCCCGGCGGCGGAGCCACGCGAACATCCGCGACTGGCGCATCGGAGCGAGGGCGGGTCTTAAGACCCGCCGCTACAGCGGTTGTCGATTGTTGGAATAATGTGGCATTCGCTGCTGTCTGATAGGGCCATGGGATGCACAGCATGAACGGCCCCTTCGATCTCGGCGAACTGACGGCGGCGGAGAGCGCCGGCGAGGACGCCGTGCTGGCGTGGATCGCGGCGCTGGCGCCCAAGCTGTCGGGCCTCCGGCGGGCGTGGCGGGCCGGGCGGAGGCGGGCGGCGCTGCGGGCGCTCGACGACCGGATGCTCAGGGACATCGGCGTTTCCCGCGGCGACATCGAACAGGTCACCGCGGACGGAACGGCGCTGGAGCTGCGGCGCTCGCAGGCGTTGGCCCGGCTCCGCGCTAGCCCCGCGCCTCCTTCACCGGAAGCAGGAGCAGCAGGCCGACGATGAAGAACGGCAGGATGGTCGCCATGCCGGCGCGCTGGCTGTCGAAGGCGTAGGTGGCCCAGCCGACCAGCGCCGGGCCGACGAAAGCGGTCGCCTTGCCGGCGAAGGAATAGAGGCCGAAGAACTCGGCGCGCCGCTCCGGCGGCGCCACGCGCGCCATGAAGGAACGGCTCGCCGCCTGCGCCGGGCCGAGGAAGATGCCGATGGCGAGCGCCAGGCCATAGAACCAGGCCTTGCCGTCGACGAGCAGGATGGCTGAGCCCAGCAGAATCATCGCCAGGAGCGAGATGAGGATCGTCGGCTTGGCGCCGATCCAGTCGTCGACCCAGGCGAAGCCGATGGCGCCGATGCCGGCCGTGATGTTGAGGAGGATGCCGAACAGCAGGACTTCCTTGAGCGACATGCCGAAGGTGCCGGCCGCATAGATGCCGCCGAAGGTGAAGAGCGTGTTGAGGCCGTCGATGTAGATCATCTTGGCGAGGAGGAAGCGCGCGATGTTGGCGTGCCGGCGCACTTGCGCCAGCGTGCGGATGAGGTCGCCGACGCCGCTGCGGACCGCGGCTGTGATCCCCGTTGCGACCGCCGGCCGGTCGGGCACCCACAGGAGGAGCGGCACGGCGAAGACCGCGAACCACACGGCCGTCAGCGGCGCCGTGATACGGACATGCTCCGCCAGCTTGCGGTCGAGTCCGAAGGGCGGCGGGTCCGGCTGTACGAACAGCAGCAGGGCCAACAGCAGGCAGACGAGCCCGCCGGCATAGCCGACGCCCCAGCCCCAGCCGGAGACGCGCCCGACCCGTTCGGCCGGCACGAGGTCCGGCAGCATGGCGTTGTAGAAGGTGGTGCCGAGCTCGAAGCCGATCGTGGCGATGCCCAGGGCGACGAGCCCGAAGAGTGCATCGGCGGGGTTCGGGCGCACGAACCAGAGCGCCGCGGTGGCGACGACGCTGAGGAGCGTCAGCGCCGACAGCCACGGCTTGCGGGCGCCGCCCTGATCGGCGATGGCGCCGAACACCGGCCCGAGGATGGCGATCACGAGCGCCGCGACGCTGTTGGCCTGGCCCCAGAGCGCGGTGCCGACCGCCGGCGTGACGGCCACGGCGCTGGTGAAATAGGTGGCGAACACGAAGGTCTGGACGATCGCCGGGAAAGCGGAATTCGCCCAGTCGTAGAGGCACCAGGCGATCACGGCGCGGCGGCCGGGCATCACGGTCCCGCTGCTATTGGCTGGTCAAGAGGACTGGGATGTCCAACCTGCGTCCTTCGACAGGCTCAGGATGAGGTTCTTTCTTTCTGCCACGAAGATTGGACCTCATCCTGAGCCTGTCGAAGGACGTACGACGGTGATGCAGCTCTCTGCCATCAGTTGGCGGTCAAGTTGCGCAGCTGGCGGTTGGCGACGGCCAGCATGGCGAGCCCCAGCGTGCCGGACTGGCGGAGGTCGTTGAGCAGCGTCTCGGTCCGCTGCAGCATCGGGCCGCGGGACGAGATCCACCCCTCGAACGGCTCGGCGCCGTTGGCGGAGGGGCTGCGCGCGACGTCGGCCAGCACCCGCGTCGTCAGCTCGCGCTGGTGCCCGAAGAGGTCGTCGGTGATGGCGACCACCGCGAGCTTGTCCCAATGGTTCTCCGACGGCAGCGTCGCCGCCGCGCGGCGCAGCCAGTCGAAACCGAACCGGGCGCCGACCGCGAAATAGGTGCGCCCCACCTGCTCGACCGGCGTTCCCGTCGAGCGGCTGATGCGGACGATGTCGAGGCTCGGCGGCAGCAGGCCGAGGATGGCGGCATGATCGGCGAGCGCCTTGGGTGCGCCGGCCTTCGTATAGACCGCGGCCCGCCGCTCGATCTCGGCGCGGTCGGCCTCGGTGATGAGGCCCTTGGCCCCGATCAGCGCCGTCAGCGCCGGGCCGTAGGTCTCGATGCTGCGGGCGACGTCGAGCGGCTGCGGCTCGTTGCGCAGGAGCCAGATGACGCCCTGATGCAGGGCGCGGCCGGATTCGAGCAGCAGCGTCGTCTGCAGCGATGCCGGCGCCTCGTTGTCGAGATCCTCGATCGACCGCCACAGCGCATCCATGCCGAAGATGCTGCGGGCGGCGATGTAGGCGCGCGCGATGTCGGCGGGACCCATGCCGGTCGTCTCGCGGACCTCGTGCACGAAGGTGATGCCGACGCGGTTGACCATCTCGTTGGTGACGACGGTGGCGATGATCTCGCGGCGCAGCCGGTGCGCCGCGATGGCGCCGGCGAAGCGCTGCTGCAGGCGCTCGGGAAAGTAGCGCAGGAGCTCGCCCCCCAGCTGCGGATCTTCCGGCAGGTCGGTGGCCAGCAGCTCGTCATAGAGCACGAGCTTGGCATAGGCGAGCAGCACGGCGAGCTCCGGCCGCACCAGGCCGAGGCTCTGCGCGCGCCGCTCGACGATGATCTCCTCGTTCGGCAGGAACTCGATGGCGCGGTCGAGACGACCGGCCTTTTCGAGCGCCCGCATGAAACGCGTTTGGCGATCGAGCAGCCGCACCCCGAGGGCCTGGGTGACGGTCAGGCATTGGGTCTGCAGGTAGTTGTCGCGCAGCACCAGGGTGGCGATGTCGTCGGTCAGCTCCTGCGACAGCTGGTCGCGCTGCTTGCGCGTCATGTCGCCGTTCGCGACGATCTCGTTGAGCAGGATCTTGAGGTTGACCTCGTGGTCGGAGGTGTCGACGCCGGCCGAGTTGTCGACGGCGTCGGTGTTGATGCGACCGCCCTTGAGGGCGTACTCGACGCGGCCGCGCTGGGTGAAGCCGAGATTGGCGCCCTCGCCCACCACCTTGCAGCGCAGCTCGGCGGCATTCACGCGCAGCGCGTCGTTGGCGCGGTCGCCGACCTCGAGCTGCGTCTCGTCGCTCGCCTTCACGTAGGTGCCGATGCCGCCGAGCCAGAGCAGGTCGACCTCGGCCTTCAGCAGGATCTGGATCAGCTCGCTGGGCGTGACGCTCTCCTTGGCGATGCCGAAGAGCCGCTTCACCGGCGCCGACAGCCGGATCGACTTCGCCTTGCGCTCGAACACGCCGCCGCCCGGCGAGATCAGCTTGGGGTCATAGTCGGACCAGGCCGAGCGCGGCAGATCGAACAGGCGCTTGCGCTCGTCGAAGCTCTTTCCCGGTTCGGGATCGGGATCGAGGAAGATGTGCATATGGTTGAAGGCGGCCACGAGCTTCGTATGCCGGGACAGCAGCATGCCGTTGCCGAAGACGTCGCCGGCCATGTCGCCGACGCCGACGCAGGTGAAATCCTGACTCTGGATATCCGCGCCGACTTCGCGGAAGTGGCGCTTCACCGCCTCCCAGGCGCCCTTGGCCGTGATGCCCATCTTCTTGTGGTCGTAGCCGGCCGAGCCGCCGGAGGCGAAGGCGTCGCCGAGCCAGAAGCCGTATTCGGCGGA
>JBKOWC010000349.1:0-13983 GCA_046724215.1 Pseudomonadota bacterium
CAGTAGGGGCGACCGGCAGGTCGCCCGTGGCGCCGTGCGACGGATGGACGGGCGACCTGCCGGTCGCCCCTACGATGCCTCGCTCTCCTATCCAATACCGAGACGGACGGCTAGACTCGGGAGGAGTCGCGTGGCGAGGGAGGCAGCGATGCAGCCGCAGGAACAGCCGCTCGTGCGGATCGGCGGGCTCGAGATCCGGTATCTGGTCGACGGGACCGTCAGCGGTGCCGGCGTGGGCCTGTTCGAACTGACGGTGCCGCCGGGCGCGCGCGTGCCGCCGGCGCACAGCCACCGCGACAACGAGGAGGTCGTCTACGTGCTCGCGGGCGTGCTGCGCTACCGCGTCGACGGCGAGACGCGCGACCTCGGGCCGGGCGAGCGCATGTATACGCCGCGCGGGTCGGTGCATGCCTTCAGCAATCCGCATGGCGCCACGGCGCGGGCGCTCATCATCCTGACCCCGGATATCGGCGCGCAGTATTTCCGCGACGTCGCCACGGTCGTGCAGGCGCCGGGCGGGCCCGATCCGGCGGCCATGGCCGCCGTCATGACGCGGTACGGGCTGGTGCTGGAGCGGCCGAAGCAGGGCGGTGCGTAGGGGCGACCGGCAGGTCGCCCGTCGCTCCGCCGCACAATGGGTCGTCACATCGATCCGGTGCGTCGCCGGCACGGGCGACCTGCCGGTCGCCCCTACAAGATCCCCTACGCCCCGGTCACGCGCCAGATGACGTCGCCGACGTCGTCGGCGACGAGGAGGGAGCCGTCGGGGCCGATGGTCACGCCGACGGGGCGGCCGTAGGAGGAGCGCTCGTCGGGGGAGAGGAACCCGGTCAGGATGTCGCGCGGCGGGCCGGCGGGGCGCCCGTTCTCGAACGGCACGAAGACGACGCGGTAGCCGCTCAGCGTGCTGCGGTTCCAGGAGCCGTGCTGGCCGATGGCCATGCCTTCGGGGAAGCCGGGGAGCTGGCCGGCGGGGAGCCAGCACAGGCCCAGCGACGCCGTGTGGCCGCCGAGCGCGTAGTCCGGCGTCAGCGCCGTGGCGACCAGGGCGGCGTCCTGCGGCACGCGGTCGTCGACAGTCTGACCCCAATAACAATAGGGCCAGCCGTAGAAGCCGCCCTCGCGCACCGCGGTGAGGTAGTCGGGCGGCGTCTCGTCGCCGAGGCCGTCGCGCTCGTTGACGACGGTCCAGAGCACGCCGGTGCGCGGCTCCCACGCCAGGCCCACGGGGTTGCGCAGGCCGGCCGCGAAGATGCGGCTGCTGCCGGTCGCGAGGTCGATCTCGTAGATGCAGGCGCGGCCTGCCTCCGCTTCCATGCCCTGGTCGGCGATGTTGGTGAGCGAGCCGACGCCGGCATAGAGCCTTCGCCCGTCGGGGCTCGGCAGCAGGCTGCGCGTCCAATGGCCGCCGGGCTTGAAGGTCGTGAGGCGGCGGCCGGGGGCGTCGATGCGGGTGGCGCCCGGCGTGTAGGGAAAGGCCATGACGCCGTCGGTGTTGCCGACATAGAAGGTGTCGCCCAAGAGCGCCATGCCAAAGGGCTGGCTCAGGTTCTCGAGGAAGGCCGAGCGCACCTCGGCAATGCCGTCGCGGTTCGCGTCGCGCAAGAGCGTGATGCGGTTGGGGCTGACGCCGACGGCGGCGGCGCGCCGCATCGTGCTCACCATGGCGTAGTCGAAGAGATTCGCGACCGGCGACGGCAGGAACAGGGCCTCGGCGACGGTGACGTCGCCGTTGGGCAGGACGCTGATCCAGCGCGGATGCTTGAGGCCGGTGGCGAAGGCGTTGACCTTCAGGCCGGGCGCTGCCACCGGCGTGCGGCCGCCGGACCAGCCGCGCGCGGTCGGCATCTTCAGCGTCGGGATGCTGCCCTGCGGCCGCGCCGCCGGGATCACCGGCTGCGGGCCCACGGCCTGCTCGCGCGGGCTGCCCTGCATGCGCCGCCACAGGATGGTCGCGTCGCCGACCATGGCCACGATGTTCGCGAATATGCCGGATATGCTCATGCCGCCTCTCCCCCTTGGCCGCGGGCATGCTAGCCGACGCGGACCGGAGCCGAAACCCGGTCGGCGAAGGGTTTGTTGCACGCGGAGGCGCGGAGCCGCGGAGGGCACCGAAGCTCCGCGTCTCCGCGGCTCCGCGTGACACAATTGTTTGCGGGCCGCTAGCGCGGCGGTGCCGAGATCGGCTGCGCGTGCGGGCGGGACTCGGTCGAGGCGAGCCAGATGCCGGCGAAGACGGCGGCGACGCCGACGATCAGGTTGAGCCCGATGGGCTCGCCGAGGAGGAAGGCGGCGACGATCGAGGCCATCACCGGGTTGAGCGTGATCGCGGTGGCGACGCGCGTCGGCGTCGTGCGCGCGAGCGCGAAGACCCAGAGGAAGAACGTGACGCCGGCGCCGATCACGACGAGATAGCCGACCGCGATCCATTGCGGCCGGCCGAAGGTCGCGGCGGCCGCAAAGCCGCCGCTCGCCCAGGCGACCGCGGCAAGGCAGGCAGAGCCGGCGCCCATCCCGACGGTCACGAACGCCAGCGACTCCGAGCGCGCGATGAACGGCCGCGACCACACGTTGTAGAGGGCGAAGGAGAAGGTGGCGGCGATCATGATGAGGTCGCCGCGCCAGGCCCCGGCGGGCGCGTCGCCGAGCCCGGTGACGAGCGCGACGGCGACGCCGGCCATGGCGACGACAACGCCGGCCGCCTTGCGCGCGCCGAGCCGCTCGACCCCGAGGGCGGCGCCGACGACCATCGTGAGCAGCGGCAGGACCGAGAGGGCGAGCGCCCCGCGCGCCGCGGTCGTGTAGGCGAGCGCCCAGTTGAACGAGCCCTGGAAGACGGCGAAGAACAGGACGCCGAGGAGCGCCACGCCGATCCAGTCGCGGCCGCGCGGCCAGCGGTTGCCGAGGACAAGCGCGAACGGCAGCAGGAGCAGGAAGCCGAGGCCGAAGCGGAACGCCGCCAGCGTGACCGGGTCGGTGGCGCCGATCGCGAAGCGCGCGGCCGCCGTGTTGGTGCCGCCGAGGGAGCTCGAGAGGATCGCGGCGAGGACGCCGAGACGCTCGCCGGCACCGCCCTTCGCCTGCCGCTCCATCGCCCGAGTCTCCCGCCTGTCGCAGTTCGCGCGCACTCTCGGCCCGAGCGGGACGGGCGATCAATTACATGGGTCGTAATAAAATGCGGGGCCTGTGCGCCTTCGATTGTCATGCCGGCGAAAGCCGGCATCCATTGTCACGGGCCTGTGTCTATGGGTCCCGGCTTTCGCCGGGACGACAGGGAACAGC
This sequence comes from Pseudomonadota bacterium, assembly GCA_046724215.1. Lineage (GTDB taxonomy): Bacteria > Pseudomonadota > Alphaproteobacteria > Dongiales > Dongiaceae > JBKOWC01. The sequence goes on from JBKOWC010000349.1 coordinate 3,283, forward strand.
GGCGGCCCAGTGCCGGAAGATCGCGGCGGTCGGTGCGTCGGCCGCGAAGAAGCACTCGATGCGGATCTCCTGCAGAGTCACGTCCTGCGGCGTGCCGAGCGTGGCGATGGTGGTGAAGAGGCGCAGCGAGGTCTCGCCCTTGCGGAAATGGATGGCGAGGACCGGCGCCGGCGCCGCGTCCAGCGAGGGCGCCTGCGACAGCGCGGGAATGCCGGGATGGGCGAGGAGGCGCTTGAGCAGCGCCGCCGTCTCCGGCATGCCGTCGGCGGCCGCGTCGGCCTGCACGCCGCGCAGGAAATGCAGCGCCACCTCCTCCCAATTGACGATGAAGGGGCGCAAGCCCTCGGCCGACACGAGCGCCTCGGCGAGATTGGGGGCCTTGCCCGGCGCGGCTTGCGCGGGCGCCGGGCCGGTCAGGAATTCGGTCAGCCGTACCGCCCCGGCGTTGGCGCGCAAGAGGTTCCAGCGCCGGTCGACCACGAAGGCCGGGAACGGCTCCTGCTGGGCCAGCATGTGATCGAGCGCGCCGCTCACCTGGCCGAGCTCCGGCGCCGTCAGGTCGCTCTCGCGCCAGACCGGCGCATAGCCGGCCGCCAGCAGCAGCGCGTTCTGCTGGCGCAGCGGCAGGTCGAGGGCGGCCGCGAGCCGCAGCACCATCTCCTGGCTGGGCGCGGTGCGTCCGCATTCGAGGAAGCTCACATGACGCTGCGAGGTGCCGGCGGCGCCGGCGAAGTCGAGCTGCGACAGGCCGCGGCGCTCCCGCCACCAGCGCAACCGCCCGCCGAAGCTCTTGGGCTGTACCGTCATGTCGACCGCACGGAAGGGCGGGCCCGCCGGCGCAGGCTCCGGCATCGGACGCTCCTGCGCCGACACCATGCGGGACGCCGGATGCGCTGTCACCATATTTCCCACGTCACGCCGCGCGAGCCGCGCGGCAGCTGGCGGTCCACGTCCAGGCGGCAGAGGCCGATGTCGGCGAGCTGGCGCTCGTCGAGCGCGGCGAGCGTGCGCATGTCGCGGCGGTTCCGCCGGGCACGGGCGATCCAGCCGACCAGCCGCCACAAGGCGGCTGCGGGCCACGCCGGCCAAGGCCGACGGCCGCGTCGCCGCGCGGCCGGCCGCGGACCGGAACCGATCATAATCGTGGTCATGGGACTGCCTCCCGACTTCAGCGATCGTCGGAAGGCACTCTCGTGATTCGCCGCGCGGCCGGCAATTACATGGGAGGTAGTAAAATGACCGGCACCGCCGGCCTACGCGAAGCGGCTAGGACTCGCCGTCCCAATAGTCGAGCGGCTTCTCGGTGCGGGCCAGGTGGACGAAGGTCGCGGTCTTGAAATCGGCGTTCTTCACGCCGGCGGCAACGGCGAACTTCTGCGAATCCGGATATTCGACGACGTCGACGCTGCCGATGGTGGAGACGCCGAGATAGCGCAGATCGTCGGTGCCCGTGTTGATGATCTGGTGCGCGGTCTTCCCGGCGGGCGCGCCGATGATGTCGCCGGCGCGGATCGGGAAGGTCTCGTTGCCGTAGCGGCACTCGCCGGCACCGGCGACGATGAAGAAGAGCTCGTCGGCGACGTGATGGGCGTGGAACGGAAAGGCGCGCTTGCCCGGCGGGACGACGTGGAGCGTGCAACCCAGGTTGATGAGGCCGAGCGTCGGGCCGATGCGGTTGCGCTTGACCAAGAAGCGATCGCCATGGCCGCTTTCGGTAAGCGGCAGGTCGGCGATGTTCACGATGGGCTTATCCGCCATGGCGTCCTCCGGTTTTGAGAGGCGATGCGATGTGACAAGATTCCATTGATTCCCCCGCGAAAGCGGGGGCCCAGGGGGCACTGCACGTCGCTTGCCCCTGGGCCCCCGCTTTCGCGGGGGAATCGAGTCAGAGGAACTTCGGCATCGTTGGGCTACGCGACGCGTTCGCGCGCGGCGGCGGCGAGCGCGGCTTGGGCGAAGGCCGCGACGAGGGGTGGCAGGCGGTCGGCGAGAGCGGCGCGTTCGGGCTGGAAGAGGGTGGCGACGAAGAAGGGATGGCCATCGAGCTCGAGGGCGCGGATGTCGCCGGCGGCATCCGCGGCGGTGACGCGAAGCGGGCCGCTCGTCAGCGCTGCGCGGCACGCTTCGTTGAGGCCGTAGCGGCAGTGATAGCCTTCGGCCGCCTCGGTTGCGCCGTAGGCGGCGGCGATGCGGGTGCCCGGCAGCAGCCGGATCTTGTCCTTGACCTCGACGAGCGAACAGGCGAGCGGCACGATCACCGGACGCGCCGCGTCCGGCGCCGTCTCCGCATGCTCGGCGTCGGCCCATCCGAGGACGTTGCGCGCGTACTCCACGACCGCATGCTGGAAGCCGCCGCAGGTGCCGAGGAACGGCCGCCCCGCTTCGCGCGCGAAGCGGATGGCGCGCAGCGCGCCTTCCATGCTGCGGTAGGGGCTTGCCGGCACGCACCAGAGCGCGTCGTAAGGCGCCAGCACCGATTCGCTGTCGATCGATTCCGTGGGCAGCCAGCGGAACGCCAACGGCGCGCCCAGGGCTTCTTCGGCCAGCGCCAGCGCGCGCGGGATCGCCTGGTGGGCGGTGACGCCGGCGTCGTAGTCGCCGACGAGGCCGATGCGGGCGGTGGTCATTCCTCCCCCTCTGCTGATCAGAGATAGACGCCGCGGTCGAGGATGGCGGCGGTATATTCGTGATAGGTCATGCCGAGCTCCTCCGCCCGCTTCAGGCGGCGCATCATGATCTCGTAGCCCGGATTGCGCCAGGCGCGGCGGTGCGCGCGCTTCCAGCAGTAGTAGACGAACCCGCCGGGGCGTGGCGTGTCCTCGAGCGGCGGGCCGCCGTTGTGGCCGACCGTGGGGAGGGGTTCGATGTCCGGGAGGGAATCGCTGCGCAGCACGGTGCATGTTTCCGCATCGGCGGATTCGAATCAAGGGCGCGGGTGCGGTGCCGGGAGGGGTGCGGCGAGACTGGAGGGGTGCAGCTACTACACGGTCCAGCTCTTCATTGATTCCCCCGCGAAAGCGGGGTCCAGGGCCGGCGCACGTCACTTGCCCTGGCCCCCCGCTTTCGCGGGGGAATCAATGATAGGCTTTCCGCCGCGCGTTTCGCACCGCACCGATCGCGCGCGGAGCGCGCCACTACCCGATCTCCTTGTTCGTGTGGTCCTTCATCAGGGATGTCGCGACGAGGCTGATCGCGGCGCAGAGCAGGATGAAGGCGGCGATGGCGTAGCCGGAGTGGTAGCGGGCGAGGAGCGCCGTCGCGATCAGCGGCGCCGGGCCGCCGGCGATGATGGAGGCGAGCTGGTAGCCCATGGAGGCGCCGCTGTAGCGCAGCCGGCAGGAGAAGCTCTCGGCGATGAGCGCCGCCTGCGGCCCGTACATCATGTCGTGCGGGATGAGCGAGAGCACCACGGCAAGGAAGATCCAGCCCGGCACCATGGTGTTGAGCATGGCGAAATAGACGAACCCGAAGACGCCGGTGACGGCGGCGCCCAGCATGTACATCTTCTTGCGGCCGATGCGGTCCGAGATGTGGCCGAAGAGCGGAATCGAGAAGAAGGACAGCACGGAGGCCGCGAGCACGGCGACGAGCACGAAGTCGCGCGTGGTGTTCAGCGTGGTCGTCGCGTAGCTGAAGACGAAGGCCGTGAAGATGTAGAACGGCGCCTGCTCGGCCATGCGCGCGAAGGCCGAGAGCAGGATCTCCTTCGGATGCTGCTGGATCACTTCGCGCATGGGCGCGCGCACGACGCGCTTCTCGGCGACGATCTTGCGGAACGCCGGCGTCTCCAGGATGCCGAGACGGATCCACAGGCCGACCGCGACGAGGATGATGCTGAGGGCGAAGGGGATGCGCCAGCCCCAGGCGAGGAACTGGTCGCCGGCGATCTCGCTGAAGGCGAGCACGGCGAGGTTGGCGAGGAAGAGGCCGCAGGGCACGCCGAACTGCGGCCAGGCCGCGACGAAGCCGCGATGGCTGTTGGTGCGCGTCCATTCCATCGACAGCAGCACCGAGCCGCCCCACTCGCCGCCGACGCCCACACCCTGGACGAAGCGCAGCGCCGTCAGGATGACGGCGCCCCAGATGCCGATGCTGGCGTAGGTCGGCACGAAGGCGACGAGGAAGGTGGCGATGCCCATCAGCATGAGGGTGGCGATCAGCGTCGCCTTGCGGCCGATGCGGTCGCCATAGTGGCCGAAGATGGCGGCGCCGATGGGGCGCGCGATGAAGCCCACGGCATAGACGGCGAAGGCGTTCAGCGTGCCGACGAGCGGATCGGAATTCGGGAAGTAGAGCTTGGCGAAGACCAGGCCGGTGACGGTGCTGTAGAGGAAGAAATCGTACCATTCGATGGTGGTTCCGACCGTGCTGGCGATGACGGCGCGGCGCAGCTGCGCGCGATGCTCGAGTTCCGGAAGGTCGCCGATCGCGGCTGTCGCAATGCTCATGAGTCGCCTCCTCCAGACTGTCCGCCGCCGGCGCGGCAACGCTTATGCTATCGCCGATTCAGCGGCTGTCGCGGGCGGGTGCGGTGCAGCAAGCAGGAATTCACAGATATGTCACAAGCTATCGATCGCGGCGGTGGCATAGGCGAATCGGGGTCGGAGTTCGCGGGACGGCGCCGCAGCCGATGTTGATTGATTCCCCCGCGAAAGCGGGGGCCCAGGGCCGTCGCTCCGTCACTTGCCCTGGACCCCCGCTTTCGCGGGGGAATCATGGTCAAATGCAACGGTGCAATGCTCGCGGGTCGACAACGGTGGAAATTCTTGCGGGAGACAGGCCATGGCAGCGCTTTCTAGAATCGTAGTCGCGCTGGCGGTCCTCGTGCTGGGGACGGAAGCGGCGTTGGCCGACAAGTCAAACGTCCAGGTCTTCGCGCTGCCGGAAGGGACGCACCCGCACGACGTGGCGCCGGCGCCCGACGGCACGGTCTGGTACACGGCGCAAGCGGCGGGCGCGCTCGGCATCCTCGACCCGCGCACCGGCAAGAGCCGGCAGGTGCCGCTCGGCGACGGCTCGGCGCCGCACGGCGTCATCGCCGGACCGGACGGCGCCGCCTGGATCACCGACGGCGGCCTCAACGCCATCGTGCGCTTCGATCCGGCGACGCAGAAGCTGACGAAATTCCCGCTGCCCGCCGATGCCGAGGACGCCAACCTCAATACGGCGGCCTTCGACGGCAAGGGCCGGCTGTGGTTCACCGGGCAGGGCGGCTTCTACGGCCGGCTCGATCCCGGCAGCGGCGCGATGCGGGTCTTCAAGGCGCCGCGCGGCAGCGGCCCCTACGGCATCACGGCGACGCCGGACGGCACGGTCTGGTACGCCTCGCTCGCCGGCAGCTACATCGCGCGCCTCGACGGCGAGAGCGGCGCCGCCACGGTGATCGATCCGCCGGGCAAGGACGACGGCCCGCGCCGCATCTGGTCGGACAAGTCGGGGAACCTGTGGGTGAGCCTGTGGAACGCCGGCGCGCTGGCCCGCTACACGCCGGCGACCGGGCAGTGGAAGGCCTGGCCGCTGCCCGGCAAGGGTGCCCACGCCTATGCAGTGTATGTGGACGAGCGCGGCGTCGTGTGGGTCAGCAACTTCGGCGCCAACGCCGTCCTCAGCTTCGACCCCAAGAGCGAGACGTTCTTCGCCTATCCGGGCAGCGCGGCCGACGCCGAGGTGCGTCAGATCCTCGGCCGGCCCGGCGAGATCTGGCTGCCCGAGTCCGGTCTCGACCGGCTGATGCTGATCCGCACGGCGCCGCGCACGGCCGACTGAGCGCCCGGCCGCGCGCGGCGACGTTCAGGTCCGCCGCAGTCGTGCAATCGATGGGACAATCATCGGTGCCGACGCGTCACAGCCTGCCGGTCGCGAGGAGCACGATGATAACGATCAGCAGGATGGACATCAGGCCGCTCGGCCCATAGCCCCAACCGCGGCTGTAGGGCCAGGTCGGCCACGCCCCGAGCAGCATGAGGATCAGCAGCACCAGCAATATCGTGCCTAACATGTCACGCGCCCTTCCCTCGTTGCGATGCGCGAAGGAAAGGCGCGCGCCCGGAATTGGTTCCGCTTGCCGTCCGGCGGCCATTTCCGGGTTGGGAACCTTCGCGGCCGCTTCGACGTTTCGAGCAGGCAGCCGGCGGTCGGGCCAGGCCCCGCGGCCGGCCGCGCCCTGACGCCACGCAGGAGAAGGGTCATGCTCTATTGGACGCTGATGTTCCTCATCGTCGCGCTGATCGCGGGCGCGCTGGGATTCGGGGGCATCGCCTCGGCCTCGGCGGGGATCGCGCGGGTCCTGTTCTTCCTCTTCCTCGTCGGCTTCGTCGTCACGCTGCTGCTGAACCTCTTCAACGGCGGCGGGGTCGCCGCCTTCTGAACGCAGGCTCCGAATGCGCGCCCGCGAGGGGCGGGTCTGAGACCCGCCCCCTACAAATCCGATGGTCGCGCCGTTAGTCTTCCTCGTCCTCCTCCACTTCGCCCGCGGGGCAGCAGCGGTATTCCTGCGACTTCTCCAGGAGGTCGATCTGCTTCTGCAGCAGCTTGTTCTCCAGCGCCTTGCGCTCGAGGTCGAGCTCGATCGCCTTCTCGAGCGCCGGCTCGCAGACGTCGCAGTCGTCGAGGCAGCCGCGCACGAGCAGACCCGGCGTCGGCAGCGCGGTCGTGGTCTCGAACGAGAGGGTCTTCTTCACCTCGTCGGAGACCTTGCCCGTCGCCTTGTCGAGGAGGCCGGCGGCGACCAGCGTGGCATCGACCTGCTGCAGCGCCTGCCGCCGCACCGCCGCCGGCAGCGGCTCGGGCGCCGGCACGGTGAAGGTGGCGACACGGGTGGCAACGCCCACGCTGCGCAGATTGCCGCCGGCGCCGACCGGATCCGCGGCCGCCGCCGCCACGCTTTGCCGGCCGCGCGCCTCGACGTCGAGGCGGTTCTCGGCCGTGGCCAGAATCGCCGTCGGGACCACCCCGACGTCGCCGCGGGAAACGAACGGGTTGACGGCCACCTTGGTATCGGCGGCGGGATCGATCACGCGGCGCGCGATCTCCTCGATGGTGAACTTGATCGTCTGCATCTTGTTGATGCGATAGAAGAAGAACGTGACGGCGTGGCACTTGTTGGGATTGCTGAACTCGCGCGACGAGGATTCGAAATGGTCGGCGCTCTGGCCCTCGGCGTGGCTGCGGGTCTGCACCTCGCCGACGGAGACGCTGCTCGCCGTGCGCGTCGCCTGCTCCGACCGGCGCGTCGAGGCCTGGGCGTGCTGATGCAGCTCGCGCAGGAAGTCCGAGGTCGACTCGGCGGTGTAGGAGCCGCTGACGTCGACCGAGGGGCCGAAGAGGACGGTCTCGATGGCGCTGCTCGTGCCGGCGTGGCCGGTCGAGGAGCCCTTGGACTTGTTGCTCGAACTCGCCTCGTCGCGGACGCTGATGTCGGACATGGAGTCGCTCATGCTCGACATGAAGAAGTTCTCTTCCGACGTCTGCTCGTTGCGGTAGCTGAGGCTGGTGGCGCTGTCGAAGCTGAACTGGGTGCGGCGGTCGGCGGTAAAGAGCCGCACCTTCTCGCCCGGCAGCAGCGTCGTCGAATAGGCGAGGTCGCCGAGGGCGAGCGGACCCGGGCAGCGTTCCAGGCGGGCATGGATCAAGACCTCGACCAGCACCGCGCGGTTCTCGACCACGGTGCGGTGAGTCGTGCGGTAGTGGAAGTCGAGGACGTCGCAGGCCTTGTCCGTCGTCAGCTCGGGGCAGCAAGGCACCGGCAGCGGCTTGTTCTCGATGGCAGTCTTCATCGGTCGGGCTCCTGTCGTTTCGATGGGTTCGGATGAGCGACGGGAGGCAGCCGCGACGCGCCGGCCTCTCTCGGTCGCGGCACACTCTAGGGCGAACCGCTCTGCGGCACTGTGACGCGCTTCACAGGAAGCCGATTACGCGGAGTGAGCGGAAAGGAATCCTAGAAGCGGTCGTGCGCCGAAACGACCCAGGTTTCGGAACCAAGGATGTATTCGTCAGCGTGGCGGGAGACGTTACTGCCCGCCGCGCGCGGTGAGGGCCGCTACGGCGTTTGGGCGAGGAGCCCGGCGAGCATGGCGAGGAGTTCGCGCAGGTCGACGGGCTTGGGGAGGACCCGGTCGGCGCCGAAACGCACGGCCGTGCGCAGATACTCGGCGCTGCCGCCGGTGACGCCGGAGACGACGACGATGCGCACGGTCGGATCGGCCCGGCGCAGATCTTTCACCGTCTGGAGCCCACCGTGATTGGGCATGACGAGATCGGTCACGACTGCCGCCGCGCGTTTCGAGTGGAACAGCGACAGCCCTTCGGCGCCATCGCGCGCCTCCACCACCTCGTAGCCGGCGTCGCGCAAGGCGGCACTGATGACGAGCAACGTCACGGCGTCGTCGTCGATGACGAGCACACGTTGCGATCCCGCGGCGGGCGCGGGTGTCGTTTTGGGCCCGTTAGTTCCGGGCTCGTTCTTTTGGCTCGGCGCCTCGGTCCGGTTCTTGCTGCTGCCGGGCAAATGACGAGCCAGGGCGGCCGTCGCGAGAGTGTACCAAGCCATCGTCCGATTCCCGCTGTCGCGGCCGAGACACGGCCCCTGTCGGCCGCCTCCGCGCAGTCTTCTCATTTATAGGGCTGACAAGATTAATCACCGGCTAACGGTTTCGCCCGGACGCCCCTGGAGCCGTCAGCCGCCGGAGAACCGCGAGTCGCGCCAGGCGAGCGCGGCCCTGAGGCCGTCCTTGCGGGCGATGTCGCGGAACTGCTTGCCCTCCGGCGTTTCCAGGGCCTCGACCCGGACCTCGGTGTCGACGCCCATGGCGAGGGCCTCGCCCATGCCCATGATGTCGAAGGTGCGGTTGATCGCCTGCTTCACCATCGACACCTTGGCGGGATCGTTGACGGCGATGTCGCGGGCGAGCGCCAGGGCGGCCTCGAGCTGCTGCCCGTCCGGCACGACGCGGTTGACGAGGCCCCAGGCCATCGCCTCGGCCGCCGTGATCTTGTCGCTGCCGGCGAGCAGCCACTCCTTGGCCTTCTTCGGGCCGGCGAACCAGGGCATGAGGAGGGCGACGATGCCGCTGCCGAAGCGCAGCTCCGGTTCGCCGAAGCGCGTGCTTTCGGCGGCGATCGTGATGTCGCAGGCGAGCGCCATCTCGCAGCCGCCGGCGATGCAGTGGCCGTGCACGGCGGCGACGGTCGGCTTCGACAGGCGCCAGAAGCGCAGGATGATGTCGAAGTCGCGCTGGATGATCGGGCGCCAGTCGGCGATGCCCTGCTTCGGCGTCGCCGCGCCCTCCTTGAGGTCGAAGCCGGAACAGAAGGCGCGGCCGGCGCCGGTCAGCACGACGGCCCGGACGGTTGCGTCGGCCTCGATCGCGTCGAGCTGGGCGTTCAGCTCGTCGATCATCCGGCGGTTGATGGCATTGAGCCGCTCCGGCCGGCTCAGCGTGAGCAGCCCGATGCCGCCGAGGTTCTCGTAGGCGATCGTTTCGTAGGCCATGAATCGTCTCCGCTTTTTCCGCCCAGTTGAGCAGCAACCCGCTGTTCCATCAACCATTTGGCAAGGATATTCCGCTACACCCTGGAGGGTCCGCTAACCGCCGGTTAACCCTTGTCGCGTCGAACCCATCCCGAGCCGGCTACCTCCGCCAGCGAGCCGCCGGCGCCTTCGGCCGCTGCGACGGCAACGGAGCCGCTGACCCTCGGCCATGTCGTCTCCGTCGCGGGATCGCGCGCCGCCGGCGTGCTGCTGCCGCCGGGGAGCGACAAGGCGGCCAGCGAGGCATTCCAGGCCGCCACCCAGCTCGGCGCCATCGTCAAGATCGCGACACCCCATTCCCTCGTCTTCGGCATCGTCAACGGCCTGTCGATCCCGCATCCCTCGACGCCGCCCTCGGCCAAGGACCAGCGGCAGGTCGAACTCGAACTGTTCGGCGAAGCCGTGCTCTCGCCGGCCAGCCTCGCGGGCTTCAGCCGTCTCGACTTCCAGCGCGGCGTCTCCGTCTTCCCGGCGCTCGGCCAGGCGATCCTGGCGACGACGCGCGACGACCTGGCGCAGATCTATGCCGTACCGAGTGCTTCCAACGTGCGCGTCGGCGCCATCTTCCAGGACCGCTCGCTGCCCGCCTATGTCGTCACCGACAAGCTGCTCGGCATGCATTTCGCCGTGCTCGGGACCAGCGGCTCCGGCAAGTCCTGCTCCGTCGCCCTCATCCTCAACTCCGTGCTGACGGCGCACCCGAACGGCCACGTCCTGCTGCTCGATCCGCACAACGAATACGCCGTCGCCTTCGCCGGTTCGGCCGAGATCGTCAACACCGCCAACCTGAACATCCCCTACTGGCTGATGTCGTTCGACGAGGCGCGCGCCTGCATGGTGAGCCATGCGGGAACCAGCTGGGAGAGCGAGATCGCCATCCTCAAGGAGGCGATCCTCGACGCCAAGCTGAAATATGCCGCGGCCGGCGGCGACGCCGGCTACGTCACCGTCGACACGCCGGTGCCCTATCGCCTGACCGACGTCATCGCCTTCATCGACGACGCCGCCGGAAAGCTCAACAAGGCCGACAACTCCGTCCCCTATTTGCGGCTCAAGAATCGCATCGAGACCCTCCGCGGCGACCAGCGTTTCGCCTTCATGTTCGGCGGCACGATCGTGAAGGACTCCCTCGGCGAGATCCTCGGCCGCCTGCTGCGCATCCCCGTGAAGGG
>JBKOWC010000299.1:0-5047 GCA_046724215.1 Pseudomonadota bacterium
ACGTGATGCGCTCCGGCTTCTTGCCCTTCTTGCCGTTTTCGGCCGCCTCGGCGATCTCCGCGAACACCAGCCCGTCCGACAGCCCGAGCGCCGTCTCCAGGCTGTCGGCCAGGCGCTGCGCGATGCCCTCGCGTACGACGACGCGGTCGACCACGACCTCGATATCGTGCTTCAGCTTCTTGTTGAGCGCCGGCACCTCGTCGATCTCGTGGAACGTGCCGTCGACCTTGACGCGCTGGAAGCCGCGCTTCTGCAGGTCGGCCAGCTCCTTTCGGTACTCGCCCTTGCGTCCCCGCACGACCGGCGCCAGCAGGTAGAGCCGCGTGCCCTCCGGCATCTCCAGGATGCGGTCGACCATCTGGCTCACGGTCTGGCTTTCGATCGGCAGGCCCGTGGCGGGCGAGTAGGGGACGCCGACGCGCGCATACAGCAGCCGCAGATAGTCATAGATCTCGGTGACCGTGCCGACAGTCGAGCGCGGATTCTTCGAGGTCGTTTTCTGCTCGATCGAGATCGCCGGCGACAGCCCGTCGATCGAATCGACGTCCGGCTTCTGCATCAGCTCGAGAAACTGCCGGGCATAGGCCGAGAGCGACTCGACGTAGCGGCGCTGCCCCTCGGCATAGATGGTGTCGAAGGCGAGCGACGACTTGCCGGAGCCCGACAGCCCGGTGATGACAACCAGGCTGTTGCGCGGCATCTCCACGTCGATGTTCTTCAGGTTGTGCTCGCGGGCGCCGCGAACGATGATCTTGTCCTGCATGTCCGGGAATGGCCTGTTGCCGCAGCGGATATTATCGCCGCCGTCCGGAAAAGCGACTCGGAAATCGCCCGTTCAGCCAGTCCAACTGACATGTCCTGCCAATACAACTCTGGCGGGTCATGCCTGTTGCCGCTAGACTCGGGAAGTCACTGGCCGGCGTCTGCCGGTCGCGCGTAACGCATTGGTGGAGTTGGTCATGGCAGGCAGCGTCAACAAGGTCATCCTCGTCGGCAATCTCGGGCGCGATCCCGAAATCCGCAGCACCCAGGACGGCTTGCGCATCGCCCAACTCTCGCTCGCCACCTCCGAGAGCTGGCGTGACAAGAACTCCGGCGAGCGGCGCGAGAAGACCGAATGGCACCGCGTCGTCATCTTCAACGAGCGCATCGTCGACGTGGCCGAGAAGTACCTGCGCAAGGGCGCCAAGGTCTATGTCGAGGGGGCGCTGCAGACACGCAAATGGACCGACCAGTCCGGCCAGGAAAAATATACGACCGAGGTCGTGCTGCAGCGCTTCCGCGGCGAGCTCACCATGCTCGACGGCCGCGGCGGCGGCGAAGCCGGCGGCATGGCCGAGACGCAGGCCGAAAGCGGCGGCTACGCCGGCTCTTCGAGCGGCGGCGCCAGCCGGGCACCGGCGTCCGGCGGCGACCTCGACGACGACATCCCGTTCTGAGCGAGCCGATTTCGCGCCGACGAGTCGGATCGCGGCTGTCTCGGGCAGCCGCGGTTTCGTTTGTTCGCACCTGCAAAATCTGCTAGTGTGCCGCGAATCCAAAGGGCGGCCGCTCCATCGTACAATCCATTGTAAAACCTAGAGAAATAGCTTGATCCCGCCGACCGACCCGCCTGCCTTCGACATCGCGCCGGTGACGCTCGAGGAGGAGATGAAACGCTCCTACCTCGACTACGCCATGAGCGTGATCGTGGCGCGGGCGCTGCCGGACGTGCGCGACGGCCTGAAGCCCGTCCACCGCCGCATCCTCTACGCCATGAAGGAGGGCGGCTACGAGTCGACGCGCAGCTTCAGCAAGTCCTCGCGCGTCGTTGGCGACGTCATGGGCAAATACCACCCGCACGGCGACGCCGCCATCTACGACGCCCTCGTCCGCATGGTGCAGGACTTTTCCATGCGCCTGCCGCTCGTCGCCGGGCAGGGCAATTTCGGCTCCATGGACGGCGATCCGCCGGCTGCCATGCGCTACACCGAAGTGCGTCTGGCGCGCGCCGCCGATCCGCTGCTCGAAGACCTCGACAAGGACACCGTCGACTTCCAGGACAACTACGACGGCAAGAACAAGGAGCCGGTGGTCCTGCCGGCCCGCTTCCCGAACGTCCTCGTCAACGGCTCCAGCGGCATCGCCGTCGGCATGGCGACCAACATCCCGACCCACAATCTGGGCGAGGTCGTCGACGCCTGCATTGCCTACATCGACAACCCCGACATCACCATCGACGGCCTGATGGAGATCCTGCCGGGACCTGACTTCCCGACCGGCGCCCTCATCCTGGGACGCAACGGCATCAAGGAGGCGTTCCACCTCGGGCGCGGCTCGATCGTCATGCGCGCCCGCACCAAGATCGAGGAGATCCGCAAGGACCGCGAAGCGATCATCGTCACCGAGATTCCCTACCAGGTGAACAAGCAGCGCCTGGTCGAGCGCATCGCCGAATGCGCCAACGAGAAGATCATCGACGGCATCGGCGACCTGCGCGACGAGTCCGACCGCGAGGGCGTGCGCATCGTCATCGAACTGAAGCGCGACGCCATGGCGGAGATCGTGCTGAACCAGCTCTACCGCCACACGCCGCTGCAGACGAGCTTCGGCGTCAACATGCTCGCCCTCAACGGCGGCCGGCCGCAGCTGCTGACGCTGAAGGACATCGTCGCCGCCTTCACCGCCTTCCGCGAAGACGTCATCACCCGGCGCACCGCCTTCGACCTCGGCAAGACGCGCGAGCGCGCCCACGTCCTGGTCGGCCTCGCCATCGCCGTCGCCAACATCGATGCCGTCATCGAGCTGATCCGCAAGTCGCCGGATCCGGTCGTCGCCCGCGAGCGCCTGATGGAGCGCGACTGGCCGGCGCGCGAGGTCGAACCGCTCATCGCCCTCATCGACGAGCCCGGCCGCGGCATCTCCGCCGCCGGCACCATCCGGCTCTCCGAGGAGCAGGCGCGCGCCATCCTCGATCTGCGCCTGCAGCGCCTGACCGGACTCGAGCGCGACAAGATCGCGTCCGAGCTCGAAGAGCTCGCCGCCAAGATCAAGGACTTCCTCGACATCCTGGGTTCGCGGCCGCGGCGTCTGGAGATCCTGCGCACCGAGCTGCGCGCCATCAAGGACGAGTTCGACACGCCGCGCCGCACCGAGATCCAGGACCTCGAGTTCGAACAGGACATCGAGGACCTGATCCAGCGCGAGGACATGGTCGTCACCGTCACCCACGCCGGCTACATCAAGCGCGTGCCGCTCTCGGCCTACCGCGCGCAGCGGCGCGGCGGCCGCGGCCGCGCCGCCATGGCGACGCGCGAGGAGGATTTCGTCAGCCGCCTCTTCGTCGCCAACACCCATACGCCCGTGCTGTTCTTCTCGACCACCGGCATGGCCTACAAGATGAAGGTCTTTCGCCTGCCGCAGGGCACGCCGCAGGCGCGCGGCAAGGCGCTCGTGAACCTGCTGCCGCTCGACGAAGGCGAAACGATCTCGACCCTCATGCCGCTGCCGGAGGACGAGTCGACCTGGGCCGACATGTTCGTCGTGTTCGCGACGGCCTCCGGCTACGTCCGCCGCAACAAGCTGTCGGACTTCGTCGACGTGAAGGCCAACGGCAAGATCGCGATGAAGCTGGAGAAGGGCGACCGCCTTATCGGCGTGCTCACCTGCGCCGAGGGCGACGACGTGCTGCTGGCCGCCTCCGCCGGCCAGGCCATCCGCTTCCCCGTCACCGACGTGCGCGTCTTCACCGGCCGCACCTCCATGGGTGTGCGCGGCATCAGGCTCGAGGCGGACGACCACGTCATCTCCATGTCGATCCTGCGCCATGTCGAGGTCGAGACCAGCGAGCGGGCCGCCTTCCTGCGCATGGCCCGCAAGCGGCGCGGCGGCGAGGAGGAGGCGTCCGGCGAGCCGAGCGAGGAGGAGGCAGCGGCCGATCCCGGCCTCATGCTCTCGCCCGAGCGCTTCGCCGACCTCGAGGGGCAGGAGGAGTTCATCCTCACCGTCACCGCCAAGGGCTACGGCAAGCGCACCTCGGCCTACGAGTATCGCCTCACCGGGCGCGGCGGCTCCGGCATCGCCAACATCGAGATGTCCGATCGCAACGGCCACGTCGTCGCCTCGTTCCCGATCGCGCATCGCGACCAGATCATGCTGGTGACCGACCGCGGCCAGCTCATCCGCTGTCCGGTCGACGACATCCGCATCGCCGGCCGCAAGACCCAGGGCGTCGTGCTGTTCCGCACCGAGGAGGGCGAGAAGGTGGTGTCGGTGACGCGCCTGGCCGACGAGACGCCCGATGCCGGCAACGGCGACGGCGGGGCCGCCGATGCGGGCGGGGGGCCGACCGATGCCTGATCCGCGTATCGCCCTCTATCCCGGCACCTTCGATCCGATCACCAACGGCCACCTCGACATCATCCGGCGCGCGGTGCGGCTGGTCGACCATCTCATCATCGCCGTCGCCCGCAACGCCGGCAAGAATCCGCTGCTCGGCGTCGACGAACGGCTCGAGCTGGTGCGCGCCGAGATCGCCGACCTGCGCCTGCCGGCCGGCGGCTGCCGCGTCGAGGCCCGCTCGTTCGACACCTTGCTCATGCACTTTGCCCAGTCGGTCGGCGCCAACATGATCGTGCGCGGCCTGCGCGCCGTCTCCGACTTCGAATACGAATTCCAGATGGCCGGCATGAACACCCGCCTCAACCCCGACGTCGAGACGGTGTTCCTCATGGCCTCCGAGCAGCACCAGTTCATCGCCTCGCGCTTCGTCAAAGAGATCGGCCGGCTCGGCGGCGACATATCTTCGTTCGTCTCGCCGCGCGTGGCGCAGCGCCTCGTCGCCCGCTTCCACGAAGAGCGCGGCGACGTCAATCACGCCCAGGCCCGCGTGCAGACCCTGGAGGACTCCTGAGCGCGCGCCAGCGCAGGAGAGAGGGCAGTGCGCGAATGCCCTTGCAATCCACCGCCGCCGTGGCTAGACCCACCGCCACCCCGAACGCCGCAGTGCCGTAGCGGGCGCGTAGCTCAGTGGTAGAGCACTTGACTTTTAATCAAGGGGTCGCGGGTT
>JBKOWC010000230.1:0-2957 GCA_046724215.1 Pseudomonadota bacterium
GGTTGCACACCTTCAGCCACTTGGCGTGCTGGTTGAACATGGCATCGATGATGTGGATGAAGGCCTCGTAGCAGGAGAAGAAGCCGTGCCGGCCGGTCAGGAGATAGCCTTCGAGCCAGCCCTGGCACTGATGCTCGCTCAACATTTCCATGACCCGTCCGTCGGGCGCCAGATGATCGTCCCAGGGAAGCGTTTCCGCAACCCAGGCGCGATTGGTCACCTCGAGCACGTCCTGCCAGCGGTTGGAGTTGTTCTCGTCCGGACTGAACAGCCGGAAATTCCGCTCATCCGCGCTCTGCTTCATGACATCGCGCAGGAAGCGGCCCATGACTCGGGTGGATTCGGCGGTGGCGGCGCCGGGGGCGGCGACCTCGACGGCGTAGTCGCGGAAGGCGGGCAGGCGCAGCTCGCGCAGCAGCAAGCCGCCATTGGCGTGCGGGTTGGCGCTCATACGACGGGTGGCGCGCGGCGCCAGGTCGGCCAGCTCGGGCCGGAGACGGCCGTTGCCGTCGAACAGCTCGGCCGGTTTATAGCTCTTCATCCATTCTTCGAGGATGCGCACATGGGCCGGGTTCTCGTGCATCTCGCCCATCGGCACCTGGTGCGAACGCCAGTAACCCTCGGTGCGTTTGCCATCGATCTCCTTCGGGCAGGTCCAGCCCTTGGGGGTGCGCAGCACGATCATCGGCCAGCGCGGCCGTTCGGTGAATCCGTTCTGGCGCGCGTCGGCCTTGATGCGCCGGATTTCGCCGGCGACGGTGTCGAGGGTGGCGGCCATCAGCTCGTGCATCTTTTGCGGCTCATCGCCCTCGACGAAATAGGGCGTGTAGCCGTAGCCGCGGAACAGGTGGTCCAGCTCCTCATGGCTGATCCGGGCCAGGACCGTGGGATTGGCGATCTTGTAGCCGTTGAGATGGAGGATCGGCAGAACCACGCCATCGGTTACCGGGTTCAGGAACTTGTTGGAATGCCAGCTGGTGGCCAGCGGGCCGGTCTCCGCCTCGCCATCACCGACGACGCAGGCGACGATCAGCTTGGGGTTGTCGAACGCCGCGCCGTAGGCGTGCGAGAGGGCGTAACCCAGCTCGCCGCCTTCGTGGATCGAGCCGGGCGTCTCGGGCGCCACATGGCTCGGGATGCCGCCCGGGAACGAGAACTGCGTGAACAGGCGCTTCAGGCCCGCTTCGTCGCGAGAGATATGCGGATAGACCTCGCTGTAGGTGCCCTCGAGATAGGCGTTGGCGACAAGGCCCGGCCCGCCATGGCCGGGGCCGGTGATGTAGATCATGTCGAGGTCGTGCTGCTTGATCAGGCGATTGAGGTGAACGTAGATGAAGTTCAGGCCCGGTGTGGTTCCCCAGTGGCCGAGCAGCCGCGGCTTGATGTGTTCCTTGGTCAGGGACTGCTTGAGCAGCGGGTTGTCATAGAGATAGATCTGACCGACGGAGAGGTAGTTGGCGGCCCGCCAATAGGCATCCATCAAGGTCCGCTCTTTGTCAGACAGCGCGTTTGCCATCGTTGCCTCCTGATCCTGTACCACCGAGCTTCTGATGCGCCGACGCGACAGGACGATCGCAGGTTTCAGTCGTCGCGCCAGTCTCTGCGATGCGACGGATCATCTGCGCCTGATGATGCCGCCTCCATCTTCAATGGGGAGTCATCGCATTAAGATTTGATGAACGTGACCGTCACCCGATACGTCGTGCCGCGCGTATGGACGCCGCTCAACCGGTTGCCGCCAAGGTTCAACTCGTTCTTGCCGCCCAGCGCGGAGTCGATGACCAGCGTCGATCCGGAGACAATACCACGGTTGGTGTTCTTACCCGAATCGGCCTTCCGCTCCAGTCGCAGACGAAGGCGGTCCCTTGAGCATGGCCGCGCAAGGGCAGCAACGGAAGCGGGGCAGCGAAAAGGGCTCTCCGCGATGGCATTGTCATCATGCCACCGCCCGCATCACGGCCACCCACTGGTCCAGCATCGGCAGGATGGTGTCGGCTTTTTCCGACGGCAGGCTGGCGGAGACGCGGTTGATGCCGGCGTCGCGGTAGCGCTTGACCAGGTCGGCGTCCGGCTGTTGCCCGCCGATCGAGATGTCCATCCTGTCGGGATCGCGGCCGGCTTCGGCGCACATCTGGCGGAACCTCGGGACGAGCTCGAGCAGCGGCGTCGGGTTCTTCTCGGTAACCTGCGGCATCCAGCCGTCGCCGTAGCGGACGGCGCGGCGCGCCGAATAGGGAAAGGCGCCGCCCACCAGGATCGGCGGGTGCGGTTTCTGCACCGGCTTGGGCCACGCCATCATGGGATCGAAGTTCACGAACTCGCCGTGATACTCGGCCTTGGGCTTGCTCCAGATCTCCTTCATCGCCTCGATGTTCTCGCGCGCCCGCTTGTGGCGGGTGCCAAAGTCGGTGCCGTGGTTCTCCATCTCGTCGCGGTTCCAGCCATTGCCGACGCCGAAGACGAAACGCCCGCCGGAGACCTGGTCGATCGAGGCGACCAGCTTGGCGGTCTGGATCGGGTCGCGCTGGGCGACCAGGCAGACGCCGGTGCCGACCTTCAGCGTCCGGGTCGCCATCGCGGCCGCGGTCAGCGTCACGAACGGGTCCATGACGTCGTAGTACCGCTTGGGCAGCTCGCCGCCCATGATGAAGGCCGACTTGCGCGACAGCGGGATATGCGAATGCTCGGGCGCCCAGACGATGTCGAAGCCGCGCTCCTCGAGCGCGACTGCGAGCTCGGCCGCCGCCATCGAATAGTCGGTGAAGAACATCGACGCGCCGAATTTCATCACGCGATCCCCCTTCGTCTCCAACGTAGCCTGCGCCGGAACGCACTGCCGTAGCGGATCGATTGAGGCGTTTCGCGCCGGCTTTCACCGGAAGGAGAGAGGCAGGCACCAGATTTCCGAAACGCCACTCCCTCAACAGACGCCTTGCAATCCACACCCCGAGACCCTT
>JBKOWC010000025.1:0-9366 GCA_046724215.1 Pseudomonadota bacterium
GTCTACGCGGAGCGCGGCGCTGTCCGCTGCGTTCCGCGCGCCATGCGCGTCGACCTCTTCGATTTCGACCTGCCGCCTGAACTGATCGCCTCTCGCCCGGCGGTGCCGCGCGATTCGGCGCGGCTGCTGAGCGTCGGTGCAACCCGGCAGGACCACATCGTCCGCGAGCTGCCGGCGCTGCTGCGGCCGGGCGACCTCCTCGTCTTCAACGACACCCGCGTGATCCCGGCGCGCCTCTTCGGCAAGCGCGGAACGGTCGCGGTCGAAGTGACGCTGCACAAGAACGTCGCCGCCGATCGCTGGCGCGCCTTTGCCCGCCCGGCCCGCAGGCTGCGACCGGGGGACCGCCTCGATTTCGACGGTCTCTCGGCTACGGTGGCGGAGAAGGGCGAGGCCGGCGAGGTCGAGCTCGCTTTCGACCGCGCCGGTCCCGACCTGATGGCGGCCCTCCAGCAATCCGGCCGCATGCCGTTGCCGCCCTACATCAAGCGCCCGGGCGGCGCCGACGCGCGCGACCGCGCCGACTACCAGACGGTCTATGCCGCCCGCGACGGCGCCGTCGCCGCGCCGACCGCCGGCCTGCACTTCACGCCGGAACTGCTGGCGGCGCTCGCCGCGAGCGGCATCGGCCGGGCGATGGTGACGCTGCATGTCGGCGCCGGCACCTTCCTGCCGGTGAAGGTCGAGGACACCCGTGATCACCGGATGCATGCGGAGATCGGCAGCATCGACGACGCCGCGGCCGACTCGATCAACCGCGCCCGCGCCGCCGGCGGTCGCATCATTGCGGTCGGCACCACCAGCATCCGGCTCCTGGAGACGGCGGCGGAGAAATCGGGCCGCGTCAGCGCCTTCTCCGGCGAGACCGACCTGTTCATCACGCCCGGCTATCGCTTCAAGGCCGTCGATCTGCTGCTCACCAACTTCCATCTGCCGCGCTCGACACTGTTCATGCTGGTCTGCGCCTTCGCCGGGCTCGATCGGATGAAACGGGCCTACGAGCATGCCAAGGTGTCCGGGTACAGATTCTATTCCTACGGCGACTGTTGCCTGCTCGAGCCGGCGGTGTCGCCGTGACCGCGCCCGCCTTCGGCTTCGACCGCCTCGCCGGCGACGGCGCGGCGCGGCGCGGCCGCATCCGCACGGCGCACGGCACGATCGAGACCCCGGCCTTCATGCCCGTCGGCACGGCGGCGACCGTCAAAGCGATGACGCCGGAGGCGGTGGCCGCGACCGGCGCCGAGATCCTGCTCGGCAACACCTACCACCTGATGCTGCGGCCGGGCGCCGAGCGCATCGAGCGGCTCGGCGGCCTGCACCGATTCATGAACTGGCCGCACGCCATCCTCACGGATTCCGGCGGCTACCAGGTCATGTCGCTGGCCGAGCTGCGCAAGCTCAGCGAGAGCGGCGTCACCTTCCGCTCGCACATCGACGGTCAGGCGCACGAGCTGACACCCGAGCGCTCGGTCCGGATCCAGCATGCGCTCGGCGCCGACATCACGATGGCCTTCGACGAATGCACGCCCCATCCGGCGGAGGAGGGCACAGCCGCCGACTCGATGCGGCTCTCCATGCGCTGGGCCGAGCGCTCGAAGGCGGCCTTCGTCGAGCGGCCCGGCCACGGCCTCTTCGGCATCGTCCAGGGCAGCGTCTATCGAAGCTTACGTGAGGAGTCGGTCGCGAGCCTGACGCGCATCGGCTTCGACGGCTATGCCGTCGGCGGCCTCGCGGTCGGCGAAGGCCAGGCCAAGATGTTCGAGATGCTCGACATCACCGTGCCGCTGCTGCCGGCCGACCGGCCGCGCTACCTCATGGGCGTCGGCAAGCCGCCGGATCTCGTCGGCTCCGTGCGCCGCGGCATCGACATGTTCGACTGCGTGTTGCCGACGCGCTCCGGCCGCACCGGCCAGGCCTTCACGCGGCGCGGTCCTGTGAACATCCGCAATGCCCGCCACCTCGAGGACCCGCGCCCGCTCGATGAGGCCTGCGCCTGCCCAGCCTGCCGCGGCTACAGCCGCGCCTACCTGCACCACCTCTGGCGCGCGGAGGAGATGCTCGGCCAGGTCCTGCTCACGTGGCACAATCTGCACTACTACCAGCAGCTGATGGCGGGCATGCGCCAGGCTATCGAACGCGGCGATCTCGATGCCTGGACCATGGCGTTCGAAGCGGAGCAGAATGAAGGCGACATCGAGGCGCTATGACGACCGACACCGGACCGAAGACGCTCGTCGCCTACGGCGACTCCAACACCTGGGGCGCCGCCACCCGGCCGCGCCCGGACGGCCGCTATGGCCCGGAAGAACGCTGGCCCGGCATCCTGCAGGGCATCCTGGGCCACGACTGGCGGGTGAGCGAGGAAGGCCTCAACGGCCGCACCACCGTCCACGCCGACCCGGTCGAGGGCGAATGGCTGAACGGCGCCGACTACCTGCTGCCCTGCCTGAAGAGCCACGCGCCCGTCGACCTCGTCGTCATCGCGCTCGGCGCCAATGACCTGAAGGCGCGCTTCGCCATCACGGCCGCCGATATCGCCTTCTCCCTCGGCCGCCTCGTCCAGATCGCGAGGTCCTCGGGCACCGGCCGCAACGGCGGCGCCCCTGCCGTCATCGTCGTGGCGCCGCCGCCCATCCCGGACTACCGCCCCGGCTTTCCCGACTGGCGCCTGATGTTCGACGGCGCCCCCGCGAAGTCCCGCGCCCTCGCTCAGTTGGCCGCCGTCGTCGCGCAGGAAAACGGTGCCGGCTTCATCGACGCCGGCCGACACATCGCCGTCAGCAACGCCGACGGCCTCCACCTCGATCCAGACGCCCACGCGACCCTCGGCAAGGTCATCGCCGATTTCATCCTGTCGAAAGGTGATATTCACTCTGTGCCATACTGTCCTTGATTCCCCCGCGAAAGCGGGGGGCCAGGGCTACAGCACGGTCGCTTGCCCTGGACCCCCGCTTTCGCGGGGGAATCAAGGAACTTAGAAACCAACCAGATCTGTGGAAAGCCCGACCGCCCCAACATGCGACGTCCGAAATACAGCAACCTCACCCAACTCGGCCATCGTACGCCGCTGCCGGAATCGCCGGACAAGGCGGTGCTGGAGACCGTGCCCAACCCGAGTCCGGGGACGGTCTACCTCGTGCGCTTCACCTGCCCTGAATTCACCTCGCTCTGTCCGATGACCGGGCAGCCGGACTTCGCCCACTTCGTGATCGACTATGTCCCCCGAAAAGTGCTGGTGGAGAGCAAGTCGCTGAAGCTCTATCTCGGCTCCTTCCGCAATCACGGCGCCTTCCACGAGGACTGCACCATCGGCATCGCCCGGCGCCTGGTGAAGGAGCTGAAGCCCGTATGGCTGCGCATCGGCGGCTACTGGTTCCCGCGCGGCGGCATCCCCATCGACGTCTTCTACCAGACCGGCGCGGCGCCCAAGGGCCTGTGGCTGCCCGACCAGGGCGTCGCCCCCTACCGCGGCCGCGGATGAAAAAGGGGACAGTCCCCTTTTCCAAGCACGCCATTCGCGCCAAGGCACGCGAACTCGGTTTCGATGCAATCGGCTTCACGGCGCCCGATATCGGTGACGCCGGCTCGCACCTGCACGAATTCCTCGACGCCGGCACCCATGGCGACATGGGCTGGCTGGCCGCCAAGCGCGAGCGCCGGGGGGATCCACGCGCGCTCTGGCCGGAGGTGGAGACGATCATCGTGCTCGGCGTCAACTATGGCCCCGCCGGCGATCCGCTGGAGCCGCTCAAGCGGCGCGAGCGCGGCACCATCTCGGTCTATGCCCAGGGGCGCGACTATCACGACGTCGTCAAGGGCCGGCTGAAGCAGCTTGCGGGCTGGCTCCAGGCGAGCCACGGCAGCGAGGTGAAGGTCTTCGTCGACACCGCGCCGGTGATGGAAAAGCCGCTGGCCGAGCGTGCCGGCATCGGCTGGCAGGGCAAGCACACGAACCTGGTCTCGCGCCAGCTCGGCTCCTGGCTCTTCCTCGGCGAGATCTTCACGACGCTGGCGCTGCCACCCGACGCGGCCGAAGCGGACCATTGCGGCTCCTGCCAGGCTTGCCTCGACATCTGCCCCACGCGCGCGTTCCCGGCGCCCTATCGGCTCGACGCGCGCCGCTGCCTCTCCTATCTCACGATCGAGCACAAGGGACCGATCCCCCGCGAATTCCGCCGGGCCATGGGCAACCGCATCTATGGCTGCGACGATTGCTTGGCCGTCTGCCCCTGGAACAAATTTGCCGTGCGCACCAAGGAATACGCCTTTCTCCCACGCGCCGAGCTGACGGCGCCGCGCCTGGCCGACCTTGCGCAGCTCGACGATGCGGCGTTCCGGCAGCTCTTCGCGGGCTCGGCGATCAAGCGCACCGGCCGCGACCGCTTCGTCCGCAACGTGCTCATCGCGCTCGGCAACAGCGGCGATGCCGCGACAATCCCCATCATCGAGCGGCGCCTCGCCGATGCCTCGCCGCTGGTGCGCGGCGCAGCCATATGGGCGTTGGCGCAGCTCACTGATGCCGCGTCGTTCGACCGCTGGCGGGACCGTCTGCTGCCGGCAGAGGATGACGATGGCGTCCGTGCCGAGTGGCAGACGACAGCGGCTGCTGCCGCGGAATAGCGCCGAACACAGAACTGTTATTTTGCCAGCGCGGGCGCCGGTGCCGGACAGTCCGCGCGTCAGAAGTTTGCCCAAACACGAAAGAGGAGGAAGCGCATGACCGCACTTGCCCGCCGCACCCTCGTCACCAGCATCGCCGGCCTGCCGCTCGCCGCCGTGCTCGCGGACCCGCGTCTCGCCGCCATGGCCGCGGAGTCGCTGGAGTCCGTCACCACGAAGACGGCCGACGGTCGCGACGAGCAGGCCGCCTTGGCGTTGCCGGCGAAGACTCCGGCGCCGGCGGTGCTTTTGGTGCATGAATGGTGGGGCCTCAACGACCAGATCAAGAGCGTGGCCGCGGAGCTCGCCAACAACGGCTTCATCGCGCTCGCCGTCGACCTCTACGAGGGCAAGGTCGCGAAGGATCCGACGACGGCGAAGACGCTGATGGACGGCGTCAACCCGGCCAAGGCGATTGCGACGCTGAACGCCTGGGTCGCCTGGCTCAAGGCCGACAAGCGTACGACCGGAAAGGTCGCGACCATCGGCTGGTGCTTCGGCGGCGGCTGGTCGCTGAACGCCTCGCTCGCCAACCCGGTCGACGCGACCGTTGTCTACTACGGCAAGGTCGACGAGTCGGCGCAGGAGCTGGCGCCGCTCAAGGGGCCGGTGCTCGGCCACTTCGCCGAACGCGACCAGTGGATCAACAAGAAGATGGTCGCGGGTTTCGCCGCCGCGATGAAGCAAGCGGGCAAGTCGCTCGAGTACTACGAGTACCCGACCGATCATGCCTTCGCCAACCCGACCGGCCAGAGCTACGACAAGGAAGACGCGCAGACCGCCTGGCAGCGCACGCTCGCCTTCCTGCGCAAGAACCTGGCGTAGCGACTCGCCCCCACCCGCTCGCTGCGCTCGCCTCCCTCCCCCGCTTGCGAGGGAGGGCAGGGTGGGGGCCGCAATCTTCACTTGATTTCAACCGCTCGATTCATATCTTCCGCGGCAGACGCATCCGCACGTGCCAATGGCCGTCAGGGCTACGCTACGACGTTAGGCGTCCTTTTTCGGATCGGCCGGTCTCGCAGGACCGGGACCTTGGAGGGACACGAGATGGTTGTAGCTCGCCGGGCGCGGCGCCTGCCCGCCGCACCCACCGCAAGTCACGGCCGCCCGCGCATCCTCGTCGTGCAGAGCTGCCCGGTCACGCCGGCCGGCATCGTCGGCCAGGTGGCGGGGCCGCGGGCCGACGTGACGACGGTCTTCCCCCACCGCGGCGAGCCGCTGCCGCGCACGACCGGCGGGCTCGACGGGCTCGTCATCCTCGGCGGCCCGATGCATGCCGGCGACGACCTGAACTATCCGGCCTTTCGTCCGCTGCTCTCGCTCATCCGCCGCTGCCACGCCCAGGGCAAGTCGGTGTTCGGCATCTGCCTGGGGGCGCAGCTCATCGCCCGCGCCTTCGGGAAGACCGTCTATCCCTATGGCGGCGTCGAAGTCGGCTACCTGCCCGTGCAGCTTACGGAAGCGGCGGCCGAGGACCGCCTGCTCGCCGGGCTCGCCGTCGAGCAGCGCATCATGCAGATGCACGAGGACAGCTTCGACCTGCCGGACGGCGCCGTCCTCCTCATGCGCAACGACACCTGCGCCAATCAGGCCTTCCGCCTCGGCGCGACCACCTACGGCTTCCAGTTCCATCTGGAGGTGACGGAGCGGGACGCGCGCAACTTCCCGCGCGACTGCTGGGCCGCGCTGCAGCGCCATTTCGGCGATACTGCCGAGGCCGAGGAAGCCCGCGTCATCGCCGAGGTCGACGCGCATTACGCCGCCGGCGAGCGTTTCTGCCGCATCGTCACGTCCCGCTGGCTCGACCTCGTCGAGGAATCCCGCGCCGAACGCCGCCGCCGCGCCGCCTGACAGGTAGTGCCGGCGTCGTCCCACGCGCAGATAACTCTTCCTGATTCCCCCGCGAAAGCGGGGGTCCAGCGGCAGCCGCACCGTCACTTGCCCTGGACCCCGGCTGTCGCGGGGGAATCGGGACAAAATCCATTCGACAGAGTCGGTGGGTCGGCCGCGCTACCGCCTGCCGCCGGCGGCGCGGCGCGGGGTGCGGCGCACGGCCGCCGGGGCCTTCTCCTCGAACAGCTCGGCGAGCTTCTCCAGCATGGTGCCGCCGAGCTGCTCGGCGTCGACGATGGTGACGGCGCGGCGGTAGTAGCGGGTCACGTCGTGGCCGATGCCGATGGCGATGAGCTCCACCGGCGACTGGCCCTCGATCCAGGTGATGACCTCGCGCAGGTGGCGCTCCAGGTAGTTGCCGGGATTGACCGAGAGCGTGGAATCGTCGACCGGCGCGCCGTCGGAGATCACCATCAGGATCTTGCGCTGCTCGCCGCGGCCGATGATGCGGTTGTGCGCCCACAAGAGCGCCTCGCCGTCGATGTTCTCCTTGAGGATGCCCTCGCGCAGCATCAGGCCGAGGCTCTTGCGCGCGCGCCGCCAGGGCGCATCGGCCGCCTTGTAGACGATGTGGCGGAGGTCGTTGAGGCGGCCCGGGTTGGGCGGCTTGCCGGCGGCGATCCAGCGCTCGCGCGACTGCCCGCCCTTCCACATGCGCGTCGTGAAGCCGAGGACTTCGACCTTGACCCCGCAGCGCTCGAGCGTGCGCGCCAGGATGTCGGCGCTCATCGCCGCCACCGTGATCGGCCGCCCGCGCATCGAGCCCGAGTTGTCGATGAGCAGCGTCACGACGGTATCGCGGAATTCCATCTCCTTCTCGCGCTTGAAGGAGAGCGGCGTCGCCGGATTGACGACGACGCGCGCGAGGCGCGCCGTGTCGAGCAGGCCCTCCTCGAGGTCGAACTCCCAGGCGCGCGACTGCTGCGCGAGCAGCCGCCGCTGCAGCCGGTTGGCGAGCTTCGCCACGATCGCCTGCAGGTGCGACAGCTGCTGGTCGAGCAATTGCCGCAGCCGCGTGAGCTCGTCCGGATCGCACAGCTCCGTCGCGTCGATCGTCTCGTCGAACTGGGTGGTGAAGGCGTGATAGAGCGGCTCGTTGCGGCCGCGCCGATCGTCGAAGGTGGGCGGTCGCCCCGGCCGGCCCGGATCGTCTTCGCCGCCCTCGGCCTGCATGTCGGCGGAGGCCTCGGCCGTCGTCGCCTCGGTGTCGTCCTCGCCGGGATCGCCCTTCTGGCCATCCATCTCGGCGTAGGATTCGGTCGCGTCCTGCTCGCCGCCTTCGCCCTTGCTCTCGTTGCTGTCGTCCTGGTTGTTCTGGTCGTCGGTATTGGAGTCCTGGTCCGCGGCGTCGGCGTTCTCGGCGCCGAGGTCCATGTCGAGGTCGGCGAGCAGCTGGCGCGTCGCCTTGGCGTAGGCCCGCTGATCGGTGAGCACGTCCGCAAGATGCGCGAGATCGGATTTCACCTGCTCGCTCATGTTCGGCCGCCACAGGTCGACCATGCGCCTGGCCTCGCGCGGCGGCGACGCGCCGGTGAGCGCCTCGCGCACGAGCAACCGCAGCACTTCCGGCAGCGGTCCGTCGCCGCGCTCGGTGACGCGGGCATAGCCGCGCTGCCGACAATGTTCGCCGAGCGCCGCCGAGAGGTTCTCGGCGACGCCGACCATCTGCGTTGCGCCGATCGCCTCGACCCGCGCCTGCTCGACGGCGTCGAACACGGCGCGCGCCATTTCGCCGGTCGGCGCCTCGCGCGCATGCACGACCATGTTGTGATGGCGCAGCTTGAGGGCGATGGCGTCGGCCTCGCCGCGCACCAGCGCCACCTCCGGCGCCGGCAGCTCGTGCGAAGGCGGCGGCAGCCGCGCCTCGGTGCCGAACAGTCCGTGCTGCCCCGGCGCGAACGACACCGTCAGGTCGTCGCGGTCGGCGATGGCGCGCATCGCCGCCCCGGTGACGCGCTTGAATTCCTCGATGCGGCTTTCGCGGTCGGTCATGAGAAGCTCTCAGCCGTCAGCTCTCAGCTTTCAGCCGCGCCCTCAGCCTGGCTGAGAGCTGACAGCTGAAAGCTGACAGCTTCAGACAAGCTGCGCCTTGCTGCCGTCGAGCTTGAGCTCGACGCCCATGCAGCGCTGGTAGTATTCGGCGACGCTCGGCCGCTCCAGCTCGTCGCATTTGTTGAGGAACGTCACCTTGAACCCGAAGGCCATGTCGTTGAAGATCCTGGCGTTCTCGGCCCAGGTGATGACCGTGCGCGGCGACATGACGGTGGAGATGTCGCCGTTGATGAAGCCGGCGCGCGTCAGGTCGGCCAGCCGCACCATGGCGGCGATGGTCTTGCGCCCGTCGTCGGTGTCGTAGGACGGCACCTTCGCCAGGACGATGTTCACCTCGTCGTCATGCGGCAGGTAGTTGAGAGTGCCAACGATGTTCCAGCGGTCCATCTGCCCCTGGTTGATCTGCTGGGTGCCGTGATAGAGGCCGGAGGTGTCGCCGAGCCCGACGGTGTTGGCCGTCGAGAACAGGCGGAAGGCCGGGTGCGGCCGGATGACGCGGTTCTGGTCGAGCAGCGTCAGCTTGCCTTCGACCTCGAGCACCCGCTGGATCACGAACATCACGTCGGGCCGCCCGGCGTCGTATTCGTCGAACACCAGCGCCGGCGGGTTCTGCAGCGCCCAGGGCAGCAGCCCCTCGCGGAACTCCGTCACCTGCTTGCCGTCGCGCAGCACGATGGCGTCCTTGCCGACGAGGTCGATGCGGCTGATGTGGCTGTCGAGGTTGACGCGGATGCAGGGCCAGTTGAGGCGCGCCGCCACCTG
>JBKOWC010000243.1:0-9554 GCA_046724215.1 Pseudomonadota bacterium
TATTCAAGAAGTGCGCCAGCTGCCACAACGCCGACAAGGGCGGCAAGGCCAAGGTCGGCCCGGACCTGTGGAACGTCGTCGGCGGGCCGCGCGCGCAGTTCCCGGGCTTCGCCTATTCCGACGCGCTCAAGAGCAAGGGCGGCAACTGGGACTATGAGCAGTTGAACGAATGGCTGTTCTCGCCGAAGGCTTTCGCGCCCGGCACGAAGATGGCGTTCGCCGGCCTCAAGGACGTGAAGGACCGCGCCAACGTCATCGCCTGGCTGCGCAACCAGGCCGATACGCCGGCGCCGCTGCCCGACCAGGCGGCGATCGATGCCGCCAAGAAGGCGTTCGAGGAGAAGCAGGCGGCGGCGAAGCCGACGACGACGGCGGCGGCTCCCGCTGCGGCCGCACCGGCGGCGACGCAGCAGGCCACCGCAACGGCGGCGCCGATCGCCGAGCGGCTGAAGACGGCCGATCCGGCAGCGGGCGAGAAAGCGGTCTCGAAATGCAAGGCCTGCCACAGCTTCGGCAAGGACGAGAAGAACAAGGTCGGCCCCAACCTGTGGGACGTGGTCGGCGGCAAGAAGGACCACCGCGACGACTTCTCCTATTCCGATGCGCTGAAGGCCAAGGGCGGCGAGTGGGACTACGATTCGCTGGATGCCTGGCTCACCTCGCCCAGGACATTCGTGCCCGGCACGAAGATGGCCTTCGCCGGCGTGCAGGATCCCGTCGAGCGGGCCAACATCATCGCCTACCTGCGCTCGCTGAGCGACTCGCCGAAACCGCTGCCTTAGCGCGCCATCGATGCAGCCCCTGTCCGACGACCTGGTCGCGCTGGCCGGCCGGCTGGCCGATGCCAGCGGCGCCATCGCGCGGCGCTATTTCCGCAGCGGCGTCGGCCCCGAGATCAAGCCGGACAACAGCCCGGTCACCATCGCCGATCGCGAGGCCGAAGCGGCGATCCGCAAGCTGATCGGCGAGTCGCATCCCGATCACGGCGTCATCGGCGAGGAATACGGCGCCGACCGGCCCGATGCCGAGTTCGTGTGGGTCCTCGATCCGATCGACGGCACGAAGTCCTTCATCACCGGGCGGCCGCTGTTCGGCACGCTGATCGCGTTCGCCCAGCGCGGCAAGCCGGTGCTGGGCGTCGTCGACCATCCGGCGCTCGGCGAGCGCTGGGTCGGCGCCGCCGGCCATCCGACGCTGATGAACGGCAAGCCGGTGCGCACGCGGCCGTGTCCGGAGGCCGCCGATGCGGCGCTCTTCGCGAGCTCGCCGCATCTGTTCGACGACGTGCCGGAAGCCTTTGCGCGGGTGCGGCGGGCGACGCGGCAGGTGCTCTACAGCTCGGACTGCTACGCCTATGGCCTCATCGCCAGCGGCTTCGCCGACCTGCTCGTGGACGCCAAGATGGCGATCTACGACTACCTGGCCGGCGTGGCCGTGATCGAGGGTGCGGGCGGCGTCATGACCGACTGGGAGGGCCGGCCGCTGACGCTGGCCTCGGGCGACCGGCTCGTCGCCGCCGGCGATCCGCGGCTGCATGAGCAGGTGCTGAAGCTGTTGTCGGGATGAAGAGCGGGCGCGCGCAGCGCGCCCCTACAACACCTATCAATCCAATATCGTCGTCTTCTCGATGGTGATGCCGTAGCCGTCGAGGCCGACATAGTGGCGGCTCTTCGAGGCCAGCAGCTCGATGCGGCTGACGCCGAGGTCGCGCAGGATCTGGGCGCCGATGCCGACCTCGCGCCACTGCGCCTGGCGCTCGGAGCCGGTCGATGCGGCGGCGCTGTCGGGCGCCTGCCACTCCGGCGACTTTACATAGCCGTCGGCGGAGCGGAGATAGACGATGACGCCGGCGCCGCGGCTGCGGATCGCCTCGAGGGCGCGCGCCACGAGCCGTTCGTGGCCGGGCACGACCGCGGCAAAGGCATCCTCGAAGACACTCTCGCGGTGGATGCGCACGGCCACCGGCTCACGCCGCAGATCGCCGACGCAGAGCGCGACGTGCCGGATGTCGTCGGAGGCCGAGGCATAGACGATGCCCTGCGCCGTGGCGAAGCCGAGATCCACCTCCAGCGTATCGACGCGCGAGACGAGCTTCTCGAAGCGCTGCCGATATTGGATGAGGTCGGCGATCGAGACGATGCGCAGCTTGTGCGCCCGGGCGAAGGCGATCAATTCCGGCAGGCGCTTCACCGAGCCGTCGTCGTTCACCAGCTCGGCCAGCAGGCCGACCGGCTGCAGACCAGCGAGACGCGCGAGGTCGATGGCCGCCTCCGTGTGACCGGAGCGGACGAGCACGCCGCCGGGCTTGCCGATCAGCGGGAAGATGTGGCCGGGGCGCACGAAGTCGGCGGCGCCGGCGTTGTTGTTGGCAAGAGCGCGGATCGTGTTCGTGCGCTCCTCGGCGGAGATGCCGGTGGTGAGGCCGTGCCTGTAGTCGATCGACACCGTGAAGGCGGTCTCGAGCGGAGCGTTATTCACCGGCACCATCGGCGTCAGATGCAGGCGCGCCGCTTCGTCCGGCGGCAGTGGCGTGCAGAGTATGCCGCTCGTGTGGCGGATCATGAAGGCAACCTGCTCGGGCTTCGCCTTCTCGGCCGCCATGATGAGGTCGCCCTCGTTCTCGCGGTCCTCGTCGTCGACGACCACGATAAGCTCGCCGGCGGCGAAGGCGGCGATGCCGTCTTCGATGCGATCGAGGGTCATGGACTGGTCGTGGACGATGCGGGGCTGCCGAGTCATCGTCAGTGCCGCGTCGCCATGGTCGGGACGACCAGGCGATCGATCCAGTTGCGCACCTCGGCGAGACGGATGTCCTCGTTCATCACGTCCTCGTCGATGCCGAGCAGCCAGGCGATGTCCTTGCGGCTCGGGTCCTGGTGCAGGCTCTCCAGCAGGTTGACATAGCTCTCGGCGGCCGGGCGGTCGCGGAAGAAGCCCAGCTTGACCAGCTTCTCGATGCGGCACAAGGTGAGGCGGGCGAGTTCGTGCAGGTCGTACTCCGGATGATACTGCATGCCCCAGAAGGTGCCGCCCTTGTGGGTGACGGCGACGGACTGCACATGCGTGAAGGCGTTGGAGGCCAGCAGCACGGCGCCCGGCGGCAGGTGCGTGATCTCGTCGACGTGGCTGATGAAGGCGTCGAACACGCTGCTCTTGCCGAAATAGAGGGGATGGCCGCGCCCTTCAGGCGTGAGGCCGATCTTGCGGGCGATGCCCATCTCGCGGCCGCGCGGATTGGCGCGGACGATGCCACCGGCGGCGACCACGGCGATCTGCGCCGCCCAGCAGCTGCCGAAGCTCGGCACCTTGGATTCGTAGGCGGCGCGCGCCAGCTCGATCTGCGGCCCGACGCGCGGATCGTCGTCATAGATGGTGAGGCTGCAGCCGGTCCAGGCGATGCCGTCATACTGCTGGAGCGCGGCGCCCTTCGGCAGGGCAGCGCCGGGATCCGCCGGATGGACCACGTCGCACTGGGCGCCGGGCGCGCATTTGCGGAGCATGGCGACATAGAGGTCGCCGGCCGGCGAGGCGCCCCCAGCCTTCAGCTCCTCGCGGGCCTCCCGGTTGTAGCCATCGATGACGAGAAAGCGCGGCGCGGCGGGCATGCGGAACGAACTCCTCAAGGTACAAAGGCCCGGCTAATCTAGCGTCCGGACGCGGCCGCGGCAAAGCCGCCCGGAGACCGCCATGACGCTGCCCCCGCTCACGACCGAACGGCTCCTGTTGCGCCAGCGCAGCCTCGAGGACGTGCCGGCGATCCTGCGGATGGACGGCGATCCCGAGGTCCGGCGCTATGTCGGCGACGGCCGTCTGCCCGACTCTGTGGAGCAGGAGAAGCGGGTGCGCGAGCGCGTCGGCACCGATTTCGGCATCGGGTTCGGCTATTGGAGCGTGTTCCCGCGCGAGCGGCCGGACGATTATCTGGGCTATGTCGTCTTCAGCCCGGTGCCCGACTCGACGGACATCGAACTCTCCTACGGCTTCCGGCGCGATGTCTGGGGAAAGGGTTATGCCACCGAGGCCGCGCGCGCCGGCCTCGACTATGCCCTCCGCGAGCACGGGCTGCCCGAGGTCGTGGCCCTCGTCTATCCCGCGAACCTGGCCTCCCAGCGCGTCATCGCCAAGCTGGGCTTCGCGGCCGCGGGCATCCGGCATTCCTACGGCAACGACCTCTTGTTCTACCGTCTCGCCCGCGCCGCCTATCTGGCTAGAGCGGCTGGTCCAGCCGATCCACGCGGTAGAGCTGGGGAAACAGGCGGATCCACAGGGCGCAGATGACGAGGGTGGCGATGCCGCCGAAGACGACCGCCGGCACCGTCCCGAGCAACGCCGCGGCGACGCCCGACTCGAAGGCGCCGAGCTCGTTGGAGGCGCCGATGAACACCATCTCGACCGCGGTCACGCGGCCCCGCATGTTGTCGGGCGTCGCCAGCGGCACGATGGTCGAGCGGATGAAGACGCTGACGACGTCGGCACCGCCGAGCACGGCGAGCGCCGCCAGCGACAGCAGGAAGTGGGTCGAGAGGCCGAAGAGGATGGTGCCGGCGCCGAAGATGGCGACGACGAGGAACAAGGTGCGGCCGACCTGCCGCGTCACCGGATGGTGCGTCAGCAGCAGGGCGGTGACGACGGCACCGGCGGCCGGCGCGCTGCGCAGGATGCCGAGGCCTTCCGGGCCGACGGAAAGAATGTCACGGGCATAGATCGGCAGCAGCGCCACGGCGCCGCCGAAGAGCACGGCGAAGAGGTCGAGGGAGATGGCGCCGAGCAGCACGGGCCGCTGCCAGATCAGCGTGATCCCCGCCAGCACGCTGGTCCAGCTCGGTGGCTCGCCGCCCCGGGCCGCCGGCCGCGGCCGCAGCGCCGACATGATGAGCGTTGCCGCCAGGAGCAGGAACGCCGCTGTGCCGTACACGACCTGCGGCCCCAGGATATAGAGCACGCCGCCGAGCGCCGGGCCGCCGACGAACGCCGCCTGCATCGAGGTCGAGCGCCAGGCGACGGCATTGGCCAGGTCCTCGACAGGCACAAGGTTCGGGAGCATGGCGCGGCCGGCCGGCGCGTTGAAGGCCTTGGCGGCGCCGACCAGGAACGCCACGGCGAAGATCGGCCAGGGACCGCTCAGCCCGTGCAGGGCGAGCACCAGGAGCAGGAGGGCGCCGACCGTTTGCGCGCCGTTGCCGATCTGCACGATGCGGCGGCGCTCGAAACGGTCGGCGACGTGGCCGGTGAGGAGCACCAGGAGCGGCGCCGGCAGGAATTCGGCAAGGCCCACGAGGCCGAGATCGAGCGGCCGCCGCGTCAGCTCGTAGAGCTGCCAGCCGATCGCCACCATCTGCATCTGCATGGCGAACTGGGCGCAGAGCTGCGAGGCCCAGTAGATCGTGAAGTCGCGGTGGCGGAAGGCGGCCCAGCCGCGGCTGGACGGCTTCGCCGGCGCGTCCGCGGCGGTCTCCGCCGGGTTCGAATCGTCGCCCTGGCTCATCCCAACTCCGTGAAGCGGTCGACCCGTCGCAGCACGGGGAACATCTGCGACCACAACGCCGTCACCCCGAGGGTCAGGCTGCCGCCGACCAGGACGGCGGCAACCGGCCCGAGCAGCGCCGCGCCGCTGCCGGCGACGAACATGCCGAGTTCGTTCGAGGCGCCGATGAAGACGGCCTCGACGGCGACGACGCGGCCGCGCAGGGCGTCGGGCGAGGCCAGCGGCACCAGCGTGCCCCGCACATAGACGCTCACCATGTCGGCGGCCCCGAGGACGAACACGGCGGCGCAGGAGAGCCAGTAGAACCGCGACAGCCCGAAGGCGATGGCGGCGAGGCCGAAGACGCCGACCGCCAGGAACAAGCCGCGCCCGACATGGCGGGCGAGCGGGCGCTGCGTGAGGACCAGCGCCGTGATCGTGGCGCCGACGCCCTGAAACGTCCGCAGCACGCCGCCGGCGTCCGGGCCGACATGCAGGATGTCCTGGGCGAAGACCGGGATCAGCGCCGTGGCGCCGGAGAACAGCACGGCGAAGAGATCGAGCGAGATGGCGCCGAGCAGCAGTTTGTTGCGGAAGATAAGCAGCAGGCCGGCGGCGATCGCGGCGAGATCGCTGTCGGCGGACGTGCTGGCCTCGGGTGCCCGCACCGCCCGGCCGCGCATCAGGAACATGAAGAGGAAGCTCGCCGCCAGCCCGAGTGCGGCGCCGCCATAGGCGACGGCCGGCGACCAGGCATAGAGCAGGCCGCCGAGCCCGGGTCCGCAGATGGTCGCGACCTGCCAGGAGCTGGACGACCAGGCGACGGCGCCCGCGAAGTCCGCCTTCGGCATCAGGTTGGGCATGATGGCGCGGGCGGCCGGCGTGGAGACGGCGCGGGCGATGCCGAAGACGAGCGCCAGCGCGAGGATGGCGAGGACCGACAGCCGCTCCGCCGCCGCCAGCGCGAACAGGACCAGCCCGGCCGCCAGTTCGGCGCCGATGCCGGCCAGGATCACCCGCCGCCGGTCGCGCCGGTCGGCCAGGTGGCCGGACGGCAGGGCGAGCACCGCCGCCGGCAGGAATTCCATCAGCCCGACGAGGCCGAGCCGGAAGGGGTCGCGGGTCATGGCGTAGATCTGCCAGGCGAGGGCCGTCGCCTGCACCTGGAGCGCGATGGTCCAGAGGAAGTTGCCGGTGACGTAGAGCGTGAAGTCGCGGTGCCGCAGCGCGGCGAGGCTCAGTCCCGGCATCCGCGCGGCCGTCTCCCGCCCACCGTCAGCCGGCCAGCCGGTCGACGATCGCCGGCAGGTCGGCGTGGCGCTCGCAGATGGCGTCGGCCGTGGTCTTGTCCTTGTCGGCCGGCCGCGTGCCGGTGAAGAGGATCGCCTTCATGCCGAGGCCC
Source organism: Pseudomonadota bacterium (assembly GCA_046724215.1). Classification (GTDB taxonomy): domain Bacteria; phylum Pseudomonadota; class Alphaproteobacteria; order Dongiales; family Dongiaceae; genus JBKOWC01. The sequence continues at coordinate 6,867 of JBKOWC010000243.1, forward strand.
TGTGGGCCCTTCACGTCGTTGTGATCGCGGTCGCCGACATGGACGATCTCCGCCAGGGTGACGCCCATCTGGCGGGCGGCGTCCTCGAACATGCGGCGGTGCGGCTTCGAATTCCCGACCTCGTCCGAGAAAACGAAGCCGTCGAAATAGGGCGTCAGCTCGTAGCTGGCCAGCAGCTGGCGCAGGCAGCGGCCGGGCGAGACGATGGCGTCCGACACGATGCAGGTCTTGTAGCGGCCGTGGAGGGCGGCGAGCGCCTCCTTGATGCCGGGGATCAGGTCGGGTCGGATCGTGACCTCCATGTCCTCGTGGGCGCGCACGACGCGGGCGAATTCCTCGTCGGGCAGGGAACGGCCGAGCCCTTTGAGGATCACGCGCAGGCGGTCGGCGATGGTCCAGGTGACGTGCTGGTCGTGCCAGACCTTGTTGAAGGCGGCGTCGCCGACGTCATAGGCGAGCGCGACCGCGGCCGCGTCGATCGGCTGCTGGCGGTCGAGCGCCTCCCACAGCAGATGGCGGCGCTCGGCCCTCTTGGTGCGGAGGCCCTGCGCCTTGCGCTTCGGCTCGTCCGAATCGTCGTGGACGATGGTGTCCCAGAGATCGAAGGTGATGGCTTTGATGCGGCTGCCCAAGTTCTGCCCCCAACGGCCGCCATGATCGCGACCGGCGGCGCAACCTAGCGGCGAGGCACGGGGCCGGCAACCCGGCCGCCCGGCGGGGCTGGCCGGCGGAAAACGCGGGACCGCCGCCGGTCAATTCGTCGCGACAGGCTGGCGCGCAACCAGGATTGTTCTAATATGTTGATTCGGCGTCCATCCCACCGACCGAGGTGCCCCGATGCTGCTTCCCCGCCGCTCCCTGCTCGTTGGTTCCCTGGCCCTGCCATTCGTCGGAGCCTGGGCGCGACGAGGATGGGCGGACGAGGAGGTGAAGGCGGTCCACGCTCTATCACTCTTGGGTGAACCCAAATACGGTCCGGATTTCAAGCAACTCGACTATGTCAATCCCGACGCCCCAAAAGGCGGCACGCTTCGCCAGTATCTTCTTGGTAGTTTCGACAATTTCAACAGCTACATTGTCAAAGGGCAGCCAGGACCAAGCTCCTACATCGAATCTCTGATGACGTCGCCTGACGACGACGCCGAAGCTGAATACGGACTCATTGCCGAAACCGTCGAGGTGGCGCCCGACAAATCGTGGGTCGCGTTCAATTTGCGGAGCGAGGCCAGATGGCACGATGGCCAGCCGATCACCGTCGATGATGTCATTTTTTCACTCAATATCCTGAAGGAAAAGGGCAGGCCGTTCTTTCGCGCTTACTACGCCAATGTCGCGAAAGTCGAACAGATCGGCGATAGAAAGGTCAAATTCACATTCAGCACGAGCGGCAACCGAGAGTTGCCGACGATCATGGGGCAGCTGGCGGTATTGCCAAAGCACTATTGGGATGGCCGCGACTTCGAATCTCCGTCGCCTGAACCGCCGCTTGGCAGTGGGGCCTACAAGGTCGATTCCTTCGAGATGGGTCGATCAGTCACATTGAAGCGTGTCGTCGACTACTGGGGTGCCAAATTGCCGATCAATCTGGGGCAATCCAACTGGGACGTCATTCGCTATGACTACTATCGCGATTCGACTGTGGCCCTCGAAGCCTTCAAGGCCGGCCAATACGATTTCCGCCTGGAGAGTAGCGCCAAGAACTGGGCCACGGCGTACGACACGCCGGCTCTGCGCGACGGGCGCATGAAGAAGGTGGAACTGCCGAACGACAATCCGACCGGTATGCAGGCCTTCGTCTACAACATTCGCCGGGACGTGTTCAAAGATCGTCGCGTGCGTGAGGCGCTCAACTATGCGTTCGACTTCGAATGGACCAACAAGACGATCTTCTATGGGCAGTACACGCGGACGAAGAGCTATTTCTCGAACTCCGAGTTTGCGTCGAGCGGTCTTCCTGGCCCGGAGGAATTGAAGATACTCGATAAATATCGAGGCCGGATCCCCGATGAGGTCTTTACGGCCGAATACCAGCCACCGACCACCGACGGTAGCGGCAACAATCGCACGAACTTGCGCAAAGCGATCGAGATCCTGAAGACAGCAGGATGGGAAGTCAAAGGCGGCAAACTGACCAACGTTCAATCCGGTCAGCCCATGCAGTTTGAGATCCTGCTCGATGACCAGATCTACGAAAGGATCATGCAGCCATTTGTCCAGAGTCTGGCACGGATCGGAATTCAGGCAAACGTTCGGACAGTAATCGATTCGTCTCAATACAAAAACCGGACCGTCAACTACGACTACGACATGATCACTGCCGTCTTTGGGGAATCCCTGTCCCCGGGGAATGAACAACGAGATTTCTGGGGTTCCGCCTCGGCCGATCTGCCGGGCGGCAACAACCTGATTGGAGTCAAGGATCCTGTCGTCGATGAGCTGATCGACCTCATCATCATGACGCCGGACAGAGAGAATCTGATCACACGTACGCGCGCGCTCGACCGTGTGCTGTTGTTGAGTTACTACGTGATTCCCAGCTGGCATCTGAACGTCTTCCGCGTCGCCTACTGGGACAAGTTTGGGCGGCCGACGACAACACCGAAGCCGGCGTATGGCATAGGGTTCGACAGCTGGTGGATTGATCCTGAGAAGGAAGCGGCTCTGAGCCGAGGCAAGACGAACTAGCCC
>JBKOWC010000268.1:0-6847 GCA_046724215.1 Pseudomonadota bacterium
GCCCGGGTGAGGCCCTGCGGCGGATAGAGGTGGCCCGTGTTGTGGTTCCCCAGCAGCGATGTATCGAACCGGAATCGGCCGGGCCCGTCATCGCTCGCGAAGCCGAGCCGCTCTCGGTCGAGCTCGCGGCCGCCGGGTCCAGAACACCGCGCGGCGTTCGGCGACGGGCGAGAGCAGTTCGTAGACCGTCGGCACAGAGCCATTGTGCAGATACGGACCCGTTGCCCAGACGCCGGCGAGCGGGCCCGCTTTGAGATCGGTCAGCGAGTTCGCCGCGTAGGGTCGCGGCGGGCCGCCGGGCAAAGCCGGCGGCCGCAGCCGGAAGCCGCCGAGGGCTGCTTTCTCTTCGTCAGTCAGGCCGGCGTCATTCACGGCGCGGTTGATGATCGCACCGGTGGTATTTGCGAAATAGGCCGCCGCGGGGACCACGGCCTGGCCGCCCTGCACCAGGGCCGTCGCCGCGTTGGTGCGGACCAGCCGTTGCAGCAGCGAATCGAAATAGACCGGATCGGTGCCTATGGTGCGATAGTCCACGCGTCCAATTGCGATGAAGGTCTTCTGGAAGTTGTTCGCTGCCGGGTCGGTGCGCCGGTAGGGCGGTGCATTGTGACAGCTGACGCAGTCGCGCTGGAACAATTCTTCACCCGTATGGGCGAGAGCCGCATCGATCGGACCGAAAATCGTCTCGTCCCATTTCGGGGGCTTCAGCTCGGCGACCCAGTTCTCGAGCGATTGCAGCTGCTTGATCAGCAAGGTCGAAGTGAACCAGTCCTTGGGATCGCCGGTCAGCGTCGCGGAACCAAAGACGCCAAGCACCTCGCCGCTATTGCGGCCGATCGGATTGGCCGCGATCGGATTCCATTGCACGAATTCCAGTTCAGGCGTGAGCCAGAGCGGAGGGAAGCTCGTCGGGGCGTTCACGGGCCGCAGGTTCTGCGGATCGACCTGATCGGCCACGGCGATCGCATTGATGGACTGGGTCAGTGCATCGACGCGGCCGAAGCCGGAAGCGAGCGCCGGAGAACGGATCATCGCATCGCCTGCAATCTTGACCTCGAAGTAGGCCAGACGCTGGCTGAGGTCGGCTGCCGCAGTAGGCGACGGATTTCCGAGAACCCGCGTCGCGAACCTCTGGAATTTCGTCGGGTCCAAAATGGTGCGCGACACCGCGGCCGCGAGGTCGGCGTAGAAGCGGTCGAAGTCGACGTTGCCCGCTCCGCCTTCGATCCTTATCTCGCGGCCTCCGACGGATATGTTCGACGTGTGACAGGCGGCGCAGGTAATGCCCAGATACTGCCCGATTCTCGTGGCGTCGACCGGGTCGACGCCTGCTGGGGGTGGCGCACCGGGCTTTGGGCCAACGGGGTCGATGGCAAACCCGATCGGAAGCGCACCGGGGTTCAAGACGTGTGGACCATCGGCAGGAATGAAGCCGTAGGTTTGGAGATGCGCCGTATCGGCGAACATGTCCTGGCCGCTCGAGGTCTCGAGCGCCATGAACCAAGCGTAAGGAATGAGCCGCGAGCCCTGCGGCGTGTAATAGAAGAGTTCGCGGGTCTCTTTCGACCAGCCCTGGTCAAGGAAAGTCGCCGAATCCGCCGCGGTTGCCATGGCAGCTGTCAAGGCGGTTGTCGCGCCGAACGCGATCGCAACCACATGCCGTCGCATGGTCTTCCTCCTCGGTTGGTAGGTCAGCGCATGACTTTCATTCGATGGGCCCCGTGGTCGGTTCCGCGCATTCGCTTCATCCCGACCGCTGCGGAGATGCCAGCGATCGCGTGCGCGCTCCAACAATTGGCGGGCCGGGCACCTGTTGCGACTAGGAAGCCCTCCGCACGATGGAATGAATACTGTCCGCCCCGGCACTCGATGCAACCACATGGATGACACGAAGGTCTGCCGATCTTGTGTGATGCAGCTCACACTCCCGATCCCCTAGTGATCGGGCATGCGGTTGTGGATCACGTTGTGGTCGCGTCGTCCAGCAATCCGGGACGCGGAGGAACTCTCCGCCGCGCCGATCGCAGCAGGATTCGGAAGGCCGCGCGATTGGACCAAGGTCCAATGGGCCGCGCAAGCGCCATCGATCGCTCGTGAGGGCGCTAGGCCCGGCCCGTCGGTTCCTTGGCGGCAGCTGCGAGGTCGTGGGAAAAGATGGCTGGCAGCACGAGAAAGGTCCGGCGCCGCTTGGCGGTCGGCGGTGCCACGCCGAACGCGCGGGTCAACGCGAAGACTGCGAAGAGCCCGGCGATGACCGCCATGCACTGGAACAGGCCACCGATGCCCAAGGTTTCCATGGCGCTGGCGCCGAGGAGCGGACCGAGGGCAGAGCCTGTGCCCGAGATCAGGATCAGGCGGCCGCTCACGGAAACGGCGCGCGCCGCGGGCAGGCGATCGTTGGCGTGCGCCACGCAGACCGGATAGATGACGGACATGAAGCCGCCGAGCAGCAGCCAGACGAAGCCAAACCAGGGCGTGGACCGCGCCGGGACGACCGCCAGCGCCAGCCCGGCGAAGGCGAACGCCACCGCGCCGGCGACGAGGCGCCGATCGAAGCGATCCGACAGCCGGCCGACCGGGATCTGCATGAGGAGGCCGCCGGCAATGGCGAGCGCCATGTAGAACGCGATCTCCGGCACCGAGCGGCCGCTCGATGCGGCATAGACGGGGACGAGGGCATAGAACGCTCCGGTGATGAGGCCGGCCACGAAGCAGCCGGCGACGGCGACCGGCGCGACCGCGGTGAGCTCGCCGGCCTTCAGCCGGACGGGCGCGATCAGGGCCGGCTGCTCGGCCCGCGTCGTGGCGACGATCGCGAGCGCCATGCAGAAGAGGATGGCGGCGAGGGCAAACAGCGTGAAGCTGGCAGGCTCCGCCAGATTGAGCATGAACTGGCTGCCGGCGAAGGTCGCATAGGTCGCGACCATGTAGATCGCGAACACCTGGCTGCGCGTGGACGGGGTGGCCTTGGCGTTGAGCCAGCTCTCGGTGGTGACGAAGAGGCCGGCGGCGCCGAACCCCATGAGGGCGCGCAGCGCCGACCACAGAATGGGGTCGAAGTAGAGAGCGTGGCCGAGGATGACGGCGGCGGTAACGGCCCCGAACGCGGAAAAGGCGCGGATATGGCCGGCACGGCCGATCAGCGGGTTGCAGAGGGCGGCGCCGGCGGCGTAGCCGGCGAAGTAGGCGGCCGTCACGACACCCGTAACGAGGGCGTCGACATGCGCTTGCGCGAGGCGGATGCCGATCAGCGTGCCGATGTAGCCGTTGGCCAACTGGATCAGGCTGATGCCGAGGATGAGCGAGCCGACGGCGGTGGCGATGCTGGGCATGCATGCGGCTTGAACACATGCTGTGCGCCACGGCAAGCGGCAAATCTGTGAGCGCTACCGGGCCGATCGTCTGAATACGGGAGCGGCGACGCTTTGCCGCCGATCGTCGCCCGGCCGGCAGTTGAACTCCCGGCGATAGGTGCGGCAGAAATGCTCCAGCGATCCGAACCCGGCGCTTACCGCTATCTCGGTCACGGACAGGTCCGTCTGCTGCAGCAGGGCATGCGCCTTCGACAGGCGGATGCGTTGATAGTGCCGCGCCGGCCGGGCGCCCAGGTGCTTCGCGAACAGGCGCTGCATCCGGCGCATCGACAGACCGGCGCGGCGCGCGATCACGGCACAGGGCAACGGCTCCTCGATATTCTGCTCCATGAGCATGAGCGCGCGATCGAGCAGCGGGTCGGCGTGCTTCCGCGGCTTCGCGCCCGCCGCCGGCTGCGGCTCCTCGGCGCGCCGCCAGCCCGGCAGGATGAGGTGCGCCGCGACCTCGGCGGCGAGCGACCTGTCCTGGTCGCGCGCGATCCAGTCGAGCATCATGTCGAGCGTGGCGCTCTGGCCGGCACAGGTCAGCCGGTCGCCTTCGGCGGTATAGAGTTGCGAGACCGCGCGACAGCGCGGGTGCGATTCGGCAAAGCCCTGCAGATTGTCCCAATGGACGGAGACCGGCAGTCCGTCCAGAAGGCCCGCCGCGGCAACGACCTCGCTCGCCGTCTCGATGCTGCCGATGGTGGCGCCGTGGCGCGCGACGCGGCGCAGCCACGACTTGAGGGCGTGGTCGCGCGTCAGCCGCTTGACGTCGAAGCTCGCCAGCACGAGCAGCACGTCGAAGCGGCTGCCTTCGGCGATGCCGGCGTCGACGGGCAGCTTCTGGCCGGCGCTGGAGCGGGCCGGCTTGCCGTCCAGCGACAGCGTGCGTGAGCGATAGAGTTCGCGGCCGCTCAGCCAGTTGGCGACGAAGAGCGGTTCGGTGACGGCGGCGAGGCCCAGCTGGGAGAAGTCCGGCAGCAGCAGCAGCCCGACCGATCGCGGCGTGTCGGCCATGTCCGGTTCTTGATCGATTACGACGACGATGTGACGCTTTGCATCAAGCCGATTTGTCGCGCCCGCCTAGCCTTGGGTCAAGCGACATCTCGACAGCACAGGCCGAGTGCCATGATTCCAACGAAGCCCATCGACTGGCCCGACGCCGCGCCGGAGCGGGCCCTGACGCTGCCCGCGCGCTACTTCTACGACGATGCGATCTTCACCGCCGAACGCGAGCGCATCTTCTATGGCGCCTGGCACTGCATCGGGCACGTGAACGAGGTCGCGGAGCCCGGCCAGTTCCTGACCTTCGACATCTTCGATCAGACCATCGTCGTCCTGCGCGGCGACGACGGCGTGGTCCGCGGCTTCCACAATGTCTGCCAGCATCGCGGCAATCGCCTGCTGGGCGAGCGGCGCGGCAAGCTGGGCAGCGTGCTGCGCTGCGGCTACCACTCCTGGTGCTACACCCGCAGCGGCGCTCTGAAGAGCGCGCCGCGGTCGGAGCGATTGCCCGATTTCGACCGCAGGCAATACGGGCTGAAGCCCGTGCGCACGGAAGTCCTGGGCAGCTTCGTCTTCGCCAACCTCGATCCCGACGCCGCGCCGCTGGACGAGATCGGCCGCGGGGCGGAGACGACGATGCGCAAGTATCTGCCCGACCTCGCCGGCATGAAGCTGATCGAGGAAGTCGACGTGACGGTCCCGGCCAACTGGAAAGTGATCATGGACAACGCGGTCGAGGGCTATCACTTCGGCCGTTCCGGCCCCGTGCACAAGGAGCTGGCGGCGCTCATCGAGTTCAAGAAATACAAGCTCGAGGCGCACGGCACCTGGTGGACCTATGTCGGCCCGCCGAAGCCGGGGGCGACCGTCGCCTACGGGGCGCCGCTCGCCGGCGCCGCCTGGCAGACCGACTGGTTCTTCAACATCGGCATCTGGCCCAACACGACTTTCTACTGCTTCCCGTTTGCCGATCTCTGCGGGACCTTCATCATGATTCCGTTGGCGCCGGAAAAATCCCTCCTGCGCTTCGGCTACTATGGCCCCGACCGTCCGATGCCGGCCGTGACCAGGGCCTGCATCAAATGGATGAACGAGCAGCTCGGTCCCGAAGACATCCAGCTCAACGTCACGCAGCAGCGCGGGCTCCGCTCGTTCGGCTACAACCAGGGCCGCTACCTGATCGATCCCGAGCGCAGCAACGAGAGCGAGCACCTCGTGCATCACTTCCACAAGCTGGTCCATCAGGCCGTGCACCCCGCTCTATGAGCGCCTTCGACTACGTCATCGTCGGCGCCGGCTCGGCCGGATGCGTGCTGGCCGGGCGCCTGACCGAGGATCCCGCCGTTCGCGTGCTGCTGCTGGAAGCCGGCCCCGTCGACCGGCACTGGTCCATCGACATGCCGTCGGGGCTCGGCCGCCTGCTCGCCGGCGACCGCTTCAACTGGGGCTACATGTCGGAACCGGAGCCTTACCTCGACGGCCGGCGGCTCAGCCATCCGCGCGGCCGTGTGCTCGGCGGTTCCTCCTCCATCAACGGCATGATGTATGTGCGCGGCCATGCGCGCGACTACGACCGCTGGGCGCAGTCGGGTTGCCGCGGCTGGCGCTATGCGGACGTGCTGCCCTATTTCCGCCGCGCCGAGAGCAGCCGGCGCAAGGCCGATGCCTATCACGGAAACGATGGGCCGCTCCGCGTCGCCACGCCGAACGGCACGACCGGCGTCCTGGCCGACGCCTTCATCGAGGCGGGCCGGCAGGCCGGCTATCCCTATACGGCCGATTGCAACGGCGCGCAGCAGGAGGGCTTCGGACCCAACGATCGCACCACGCATGCAGGCCGCCGCTGGAGCGCGGCGCGCGGCTACCTCGATCCCGCCCGGCGTCGCTCCAATCTGACCATCGTCACCGGTGCGCTGGCGCTCGAGATCTTGTTCGAGAAGAGCCGGGCGTCTGGAGTCGCTTACGCCGTCGGCAACGATCGCCGCACGGCGAGGGCGGAGCGCGAAGTGATCCTCTGCGGCGGCGCCATCAACAGCCCGCAGCTGCTGCAGCTGTCCGGCGTCGGCCCGGCCGACCTGCTGCAGCGGCTGGGAATCGCGGTAAAGCACGACCTGCCCGGCGTCGGCGCCAACCTCAGCGATCACCCCGATATCGTCATCCAGCACGGCTGCAAGCAGCCCGTCACGCTCGCGGCGAAGGCGCGGGCGCCGGGCAAGTATCTGACCGGCCTCCAGTGGTTTCTGATGAAATCGGGCGCGGCGGCGAGCAACCATTTCGAGGCCGGCGGCTTCATCCGCAGCCGCGCCGGGATCGAACATCCCGACCTCCAGTTCACCTTCATGCCGCTGGCGGTGATGCCGGGCACGGTCGAGACGCGGCACGAGCACGCCTTCCAGGTCCATATCGATCTGCTGCGGCCGGAGAGCCTGGGCAAGGTGGAGGCGCGCAGCGCCGATCCGCGCCAGGCGCCGGCGATCCGCTTCAAC
>JBKOWC010000345.1:0-8695 GCA_046724215.1 Pseudomonadota bacterium
CTAGTGCACCTTCTCCCCTTCCGCCGGCGCAGACACGCCTCCCCTCGGAGCCTTGACCAGGATCAATGTCGTTCGCTCTCCCTCATGTGATGACCCACACGAGGGAGAAGGTCGTGACCCTGTGCTGAGCAACATGTCGTACTTCTTGCCGTGAGCCCCGGAGGCCGCCGGCTAGGACACTCGCTAGGACACACCGACCTAACGAATCGTCAATAACGCCAGTGGCGCAACGCTTTCTAAGCGCCTGCTGACATCATGTCGCAGGATCCCAGGCACACAAATTCGAAGACGGCGGATGCGGCGCGCCGCGCTTTCGACGGAATGCGGCGACACGATAGGTGGAGGTTGGTTAAATTCGGCTTAAGTCGGTTCCGGCTTCTTAATTTTCGGATTCTCGAACCGAGCTCGTTGCTTGATGGGCCGATGAGCGGGTGCCTAGTACCCGCCCATCTCCTGCCAGAACCTGATGTTGTCCGGCTCCATCAGCTCGCGGTGGCGATAGACGAGGCAGCTGCGCATCATCTGCTGCGAGTTGCTGCATTTGCGCAGCGCATCCTGCGCCTGGGGCAGGGCGGTCGGATCGACCGTCCCGGCGACGTCGTCGGTGATCGCGGTCTGCCACAGATGGCTGTAGTCATCGTGGATGCTGTAGTGCTCCGGGAGCGCGTTGAGCAGGGCGGTCACCAGCCGGGCCGCATCGGCGTCAGGCGCGGGCTTGTCGAGATAGCGACCGGCGGCGAGGCGAACCGGCCCGGTCGCCAGCGCGACCTCGTCGGCCGCTTGCGGATTTGCATCCCCCGCCTGCGGCGTCGGCACCAGCGCCACCCCGGGCCCGATCTCGACCGCCACGGCCGTGGCGCCGAGGTCGGCGAGGACGGCCTTCGGCACGCTCATGCGGATCGTCGTGTAGCCGTCATAGCCGGCGAAGCTCAGGCGGCCGCCGGCCGGCAGGCGACGCACGGTTCCGTCGCGGGTCAGCACCGCCAGCGTCAGCTGCTCGGCATGGGTCGGGCGATACGGCATGCCGTATTGCGGGATATCGCGCTCGCGCTGCAGGCAGAACGTGCCGGCGATGGCGCTGCACGTCGGCCCGTCGCAGCGGAGCGGGATGGGCGCCTTGCTGGCCATGAGTCCGAGGATCTGCGGCGCCGCTACCGCCGGTGCGCCTGCGGCGGCGGTGCCCGCCGCAAGGCCCACGGCCGCCAGCGCGATCGTCGTGAATAGACGCATGATCTTCCGTCCTCTTGCTTCGCCGTTGGTTCAGTAGCTGTTGAGCGACCGCCAGAAATCGACGTTGGTGTTGATGACGAGACGGTCGTGCGTCCCCTGCAGGCAGCTGCGCAGGCTGTCGACATGGTGCGTCACGTCCGTCTTGACGCGGCAGGCGTCGTAGTAGCCGCGCGCCAGCGCCACCCCGGTGGGGTCGGCGACCTGCGCCGCGTCGGCCCGCAGCGCCGCATCGAGTACGTGACCGTCGGTGTCGGACGGCTGGCGCTGATGTGTCGGCAGCGCGTTGATCATGACGTTGGTGAGGCGGATGGCGTCGCCGTTCTGTCCCCTGTCGTCGAAGAACTTCTCGCCCTGCTGGCGATGCGCGCCGAGCGCCAGCGCCAGCTCGTCGGCGGACTGCGGATTGGCATCAGTGCTCGCCGCAACCGGCACGAGGGCGGCGTCGCGCGCCACCTCGACGGCGACGGTCGTGAGGCCGAGCTTGGCCACCAGCTCCGGCGGGATGGAGACGGCAACCGAGGTGAAACCGCGGTCGCTGACGAAGCTCATGTAGGGCGCCGCCGGCAGACGGATGGCCTCGCCCTTGGCGTTGCTGCCGACCAGAGTGAGCGAGCGGCTGTCCGCCAGGGTGTATTGTTGGCCGGGTTCCGGATTCTGGCGCGGCTGCTGCAGGCAGAAGGTGCTGAGATCGCCGCGGCAGCCCTGCGCGTCGCAGAGCAGCGGCAGCTTGCCGTTGCTGGCGACGATGCCGAGCACTTGCGGCGCCGCATGGGCGCTGCCGGCGGTGAGCATCAGTACGCCGGCGAAGATGGAAAGGGCTGTCGTGAGGCGATCCATGGGAACTCCTTTCCCGGCGGCGCCGCGGCGCGGCGCTCAGTAGCCGGCATTCTCCTTCCAGAACGCATGGTTGGTTTGCGCCAGCAGGTCGGCCTGCCGCAGCTCCAGGCAGTTGCGCATGGAGAAGGTGGAGCGCGATTCCACGGAGAGCTTGCAGGCCTCATAGATCTGCTGCGCGGCGGTGCGGCCGTCGGCGGTGGCGCCGGCGACCGCCGGGCTGGCCGCCATGGCGACCCAGAGGCCGTTCCGTTGCGCGGCCGATTCCTCCTGGCGCGGCAGGGCATTGATCAGGACGGCGGTGATGCGCGCCGCGTCGCTGGCCAGGCCCGGCTGCTCGAAGGTGCGGCCGGCAGCCTGGCGCATCGCCCCGGTCGCGAGCGCGATCTCGTCATCGCTCTGCGGGTTGGGGTCGCCGGCGGTCGCGACCGGCAGCAGCGACACCGACGGCCCGACCTCGACGGCCACGCTGGTGGCGCCGAGTTCGGCCAGCTTCGCCTTCGCGAGGGTCATGCGCACGGAGGTGAAGCCGATCTGGCTGCGGATCTCCAGATACCGGTCGCCCGGAAGGCGGAGGGTCTCGCCGGTCCGGGTGGTCGCGATGAGCGTCAGCCGGCCGCCCGGCGCCACCACGTAGGGATCGCCGTGCGACGGGGCCGGGCGATTCTGCTGCAGGCAGAAGGCGCTGAAATGCGCCATGCATTCGGCGCCGGAACAATCGAGCGGTGTCGGCACGCCGTTGCTGGCGACGAGGCCGAGGACTTGCGGCGCCGCGAGCGCGCCGGATCCGGCGAAGCTCACCGCTCCGGCCAATCCGACGGCGCAGACGATCGAGCGAAACGAGATCAAGGAAACCTCCCTCGGCCATGGCCGGGGACGGGTCCGTCATCGGTTGCAAGCCCTTGGCGCTCAAGGACCTCGCCCATTAGCGAAACCGTCCGGCACAAGGAACGCCCGCGGCCGCCCGCAGGCGACATGACTCGCCTGACAGGTTCGCACCCGCCCTCGCCGCGGTCAACAAATACGTGCCGACGCGCGGTGGGCGAGCGCGGCGGCGCAAAGCGGCCAAGCGCGGTCGCGCGGCCGCAAGTGACGCCCCCGACCGGAACCGATAATTCGCAGTTCCGTTCAAGAATACAGGAATCGATCATGGCAGAGGCGGAGATCCATCCGAGTCCGGAAGCGCCGGCCGGCCGTCGCGCCCGCGGCGGCGCCGAGGCGCGCCGTGCCGCACGCGGCAAGCCGAAGATCGAGCAGCTGCCGTTCATCACGCGCAAGATTCCCGTCGTCGACATACTCGGCGAGGAGGGGCTGCAGATCATCGAGAACAATGCCGATACCATCCTCGAGGAGGTCGGCATCATCTTCCACGGCGACGACGAATGCCTGAAGCTCTGGAAGGATGCCGGCGCCGACATCAGGGGTACGCGCGTGCATTTCCCGCGCGGTCTCGCCCGCTCCATCGTGCAGAAGACGGCGCCGCGCGAGTATGTGCAGCACGCCCGCAATCCCGCCCGCAACGTCACCATCGGCGGCAAGGGCACGGTGTTCGCGCCGGTCTACGGTCCGCCCTTCATCCGCTCGCTCGACGAGGGCCGCCGCTATGCCACCATCGAGGACTTCCGCAATTTCGTGAAGCTGGCCTACATGACGCCGGCCATGCACCATTCCGGCGGCACGGTGTGCGAGCCGGTCGACCTGCCCGTGAACAAGCGGCATCTCGACATGGTCTACAGCCACCTGCGCTATTCCGATAAGCCCTTCATGGGCTCGGTCACCCATCCGGAGCGCGCCGCCGACACGGTGGAGCTGGCGAAGATCGCCTTCGGCGCCGATTTCATCCAGCAGAACACCGTCATCACCAGCCTGATCAACGCCAACTCGCCGATGGTGTGGGACGGCACCATGCTCGGCGCCCTCAAGGTCTACGCCCGCAACAACCAGGCCTGCATCGTGACGCCGTTCATCCTCTCGGGTGCCATGAGTCCGGTCACGGCCGCGGGCACCCTGGCACAGGTGCTGGCCGAGGTGCTGTCGGGCGCGGCGACGACCCAGCTCATCCGGCCCGGCGCGCCGGTCCTCTTCGGCGTCTTCGCCAGCTCGATGTCCATGCAGTCGGGGGCGCCCACCTTCGGCACGCCGGAGCCGACGCTCGTCTCCCTCGCCGCGGGCCAGCTGGCGCGCCGCCTCGGCATCCCCTTCCGCACCGGCGGCTCGCTCTGCGGCTCGAAGGTCGCCGATGCGCAGGCCGCCTACGAGAGCGCGCAGACGCTGCTGCCGACTATTCTCGCCGGCACGAACTTCGTGCTCCATTCCGCCGGCTGGCTCGAGGGCGGCCTGGCGTCGGGCTATGAGAAGTTCGTCATGGATGCCGACCAGTGCGGCATGATGCAGGTGCTGGCCAACGGCATCGATCTCTCCGAGAACGGCCAGGCCATGGACGCCGTGCGCGAGGTCGGCGCCCGCGAGTTCGGCGCCAACCGCCACTACCTCGAATGCGGGCATACTCAGCGCAATTTCGAGACCGCCTTCTATCGCTCGAACATCGCCGACAACAACAGCTTCGAGCAGTGGGAATCCGACGGCCGCCAGGACGCCGCCCAGCGCGCCAACAAGCTGTGGAAGCGGATGCTGGCCGACTACGAGCCGCCGGCGATCGATCCCGGCGTCGACGAGGCGCTCAACGAGTTCATCGCCAAGAAGAAGGCGGCGGTGCCCGATTCGAATGTCTGAGCCAGCCGCACCGACGGCCGGCGGCCGCTGCCTCTGCGGCGCCGTTCGCTACGAGCTGCGCGGACCGCTGCGGCCGGTCGTGGCCTGCCATTGCGACATGTGCCGCCGCACGAGCGGCCACTACGTCGCCGCTACGGCCGTGCGCCGCGACGCCTTCGTCCTGCTGGAGGATCGCGGCCTGCGCTGGTTTGATTCCTCCGAATCCGCGCGCCGCGGCTTCTGCCAGTTCTGCGGCTCGAACCTGTTCTGGGCGCCCAGCGACGGTTCGCGTGTGTCCGTCATGGCCGGCACCCTCGACAAGCCGACCAGCCTCGCCATGGTCGCGCACATCTTCGTCGCCGACGCCGGCGACTACTACCGCATCGCCGACGGCCTCCCGCAACGTACCGACGGCGACCACGGCGTGCCGCTGCCAGTGGGATGATAGTCGGCTGGTAGGCGAGCGACGGGTCGCCCTCGGCGCCTTGGCGATGCGGGCGCCGACATGTGACCGACGGCGACCGCGCCTGCGAAAAATGATAGGCTGCTGAAATCAGCCAGGGGAGGCGACGATGGCAAGCGATCTCAAGACTACTCTTGACGCCATTCTGCAGGGTACGGTCGCGGGCAGCCCGCGGGTGCCGGGCGTGGTCGCGATGGCGACCGACCGCACCGCCAACATCTACGAGGGCGCCGCCGGCAAGCGCGTCCTCGGCCAGGCGGCCGACATGACGACCGACAGCGTGTTCGGCATGTTCTCCACGACCAAGGCCATCACCGGCACCGCGGTCATGCAATGCGTCGAGGAGGGCCGGATCGATCTCGACGCGCCGGCCAGGGCCTATGTTCCGGATATCGGCAAGCTCCAGGTGCTGGAGGGCTTCGACGCCGCCGGCAAGCCGAAGCTGCGGCCGCCCAAGCGCGAGGTGACGACGCGCATGCTGATGCTGCATACCGCGGGCCTCGCCTATGACTTCTTTAACGAGAGCTACAACCGGCTCGCCCAGGAGCATGGCCAGCCCAGCATCGTCACCGCCACGAAGCAGGCGATCATGACGCCGCTCCTCTTCGATCCAGGCGAGCGCTGGGAGTACGGCTCGAACATGGACTGGTGCGGCCAGATCGTGGAGAGCGTGCGCGGCAAGCGCCTGGGCGAGGTCATGCGGGAACGCATCTTCGAGCCGCTCGGCATGAAGGACAGCGCCTTCACCATGACTCCGTCGATGCGGCAGCGGTTGGCCCGCATCCACCAGCGCGAGGCCAATGGCTCCCTCACGCCTTTGCTCGATCTCGAGCTGCCGCAGAACCCCGACCTGCACATGGGCGGGCATGGCCTCTATGGCACGGTCGGCGACTACATGAAGTTCATCCGCATGTGGCTCAACGACGGCGCCGGCCCCAACGGCCGCGTGCTCCAGCCCGAGACGGTGCGCGCCGCCGCGCAGAACGGCCTCGACGACAAGAAGATCAAGATGCTGCCGGGCGTGCTCAAGATGTTCACGAACGACGCCGAATTCTTTCCGGGCATGCCGAAATCATGGGCCTACAGCTTCATGATCAACGATCTCGATGCGCCGACCGGCCGTCCGGCCGGCGCCCTCGGCTGGGCCGGGCTCGCCAACACGTTTTTCTGGATCGACCGCAAGAACGGCCTCGGCGGCTACTGGGCGACCCAGATCCTGCCCTTCGGCGATCCGGTGTCGTTCACCGGCTACATGGACTTCGAGACCGCGGTCTACCGGAACGCCGTCGCCAGGAAAGCGGCCTGACGGTCCCGTGAATCGGCTCGGCGACATCGCCATCACCCGCATCGTCGAGCGGGAGGAGCCGGCGTTCGTCGCGTCGCGGCTCCTGCCGGATGCCACGCCGGAAGGCTTGGCGCCGCATCGCCACTGGCTCGAGCCGAACGCGCTCGATCCGGCCACGGGCCTGCTGATCCTGCCGATCCAGACCTACGTCGTGCGCACGCGCCATCACAACATCCTCATCGATGCCTGCCTCGGCGAGGACAAGACCTGCCGCTGGCATCGGCCCTGGCACAAGATGCGCGGCCTCCGCTTCCTTGCCGATCTGGCGACGCACGGCCTGCGGCCGGAGGACATCGATTTCGTCCTCTGCACGCACCTGCATGGCGATCATGTCGGTTGGAACACGCGGCGCGCCGGCGGCCGCTGGGTGCCGACGTTCCCGAACGCCCGCTACATCATGGCGCGCCGCGAGGTCGACTATTGGCGCGGGTACAACCGCGACGCCTCGGCCGAGGACTACGAGGAATGCATCGACGAGAGCGTGCTGCCGGTCGTCGAGGCCGGCCGCGCCCTGCTGGTCGATGGCGACCACGCCATCGACGACGAGGCCCGCATCGAGCCGCTCGCCGGCCACACGCCCGGGCATTTCGGCGTGCGCCTGCGCTCCGCCGGGGCCGATGGCATTATGATCGGCGACCTCATGCACAGCCCCGTGCAGTGCGCCGAGCCCGACTGGGCCGCCGGCAGCGACGTCGATCCGGCGCTCGCCCGCCGGGTGCGCCGCCACTTCCTCGAGTCCCACGCCGACACCGACTGCCTGGTCCTGACCGCGCACTTCCCGTCGCCGTCGGTGGGCCACATCCGGCGGGAGGGCCGGGCGTTCCGGTTCGACTACGTGGCCTGATCCGGCGTTGATTGAGGCGGCGGCGAGGGAGTGGCGGTTGGCGGCCAGGTGCCCTTCAGTTTCAGGCCTTTGCCGCGCTCGCTCATGATCTCGCGCAACCGCGTGAGTTGGAATTGCAACGGCTCCTGCTCCGGCGGATCGCCGAACACGGCGCGCACGACGAACTGCCCGAGCCGGCGATAGCTCTCGAACTGCGACTCGCTGAACCACTGGTCGGCGGTCGTGTCGTGGGGAAAGGCTGCGTGCTGCGCGGCATAGTCCTGCACATCGGCGGTCTCGTCGCCGTAGACGCCCGGTTTGAGGTAGATCAGGTACCCGGGCTCGTCGGGGGCTTCCGGATAGTCGATGCGGCCGATCGCGGCGTAGCGGGAGACTTCGGGCACGGCGGCGGTGGGATCGCGCAGCTTGTCACGGGGCAGGCAAAGCGGGAGGGGGCCCATCTCGATCTCCACCCCGAGGTCGATCCTGATCTTGCGGATGGCCATGCCGAGGTCGAAGAACTGGAAGTTGGGATCGGCGCCGGCGTCGCTGACTATGATCAGGCGGCAGCGCCGCAGGACCATTTCATAGAGCCCGAGATTGTCGAAATGCCCGCCGTCCGACAGATAGACGTAAGGATTCTTCCAGTTCGTCAGGCCGAACAGCTCCTGAAGGAGCGGTGCGACCAGATGGTTCGGGCCGGACTCGGTCCAGATCTTCGGATCGCGCTTGGCTGGGTTGCCCAGCCACCAGCCGAGCCGCACGTTGAACAGCGTCATCAGGAATCCGATAGCGGGCGAGGAGTGATAGCCCATGTTCGGACTTGCGGCTGCCCCGGAGATGGCGACGGCCGTGCCGAGCGAGACGCCGCCGTCGGGATTTCCGTACTGCGCCGAGGGGCGGTAACCGATGTACCAGCTGCCGGCATGGAGCGGTGATACGCTGAACGGCGCCGCCTTGCGTTCCTGCCAGGCATAGTTCGAGCCGCTGACGAGATTGAGGGTCGTGTTCAATACGTGGAACGGCTGGCGGCAAGGCTCGCGATCGACGCGCGGGTTCGGCCACAGCTCGCGCATGTACAGGTTGTCCTTGGGATCGAAACCGGTGAACGGATTGGGTTTCCGGCGCAGGTTCGATGCCCCCAGATAGGCCCGGACGAGCCGGTACTTGTACATCGCGTGGATCGAGAACTTGTTGATGTTCACGAAGTAGGACATCGGCCCGGCGATTGCGGCCAGCACGATCGCGGCGACGATGATCTCGATAGGGCCGACGCTCTCCGTCTGCG
>JBKOWC010000034.1:0-17687 GCA_046724215.1 Pseudomonadota bacterium
GGCTCTGCTGGCCACCGCGGTGGCCGTCCAGAAGTAGTGGCGGCCTCAGGCCAGGTGCGACCGGCCGATGTAAGTCGGCACCACCGCCTCGACCGCTCTCGGCTGGATGCCGAGCGCGGCGAACCCGGGGAGTTCGCCGCCTGCGATATTGTCGGCCCTGAGAATGTCGACTTGGCCGCGCGTCAGCGGCGGGTTCGGCAGCAACTCCAGCAGCCGCGCCACGATGCCGGCGACCGCGAAGGGCATGGGAACGAGCGGCCGTCGCCGGCCGCTGAGGCGGAGCGTCATGCCCGTCAGCTCGCGCAGCGTGTAGACGGCCGGGCCGCCGAACTCGAAAGTCCGGCCGGCGGTACCGGGATCGGCGAGCATGCGCGCGATCGCCGCCGCCACGTCCTCGACATAGACCGGCTGCAGCCGGGTGCGGCCGCCGCCGATCAGGGGCAGAGCCGGAGCCAGGCGAGCGATATCGCTGAGGCCGGCGAAGAGCGCATCGCCGGGCCCGAACATCGCGCTGGGCCGGACGATCATGGCCGCCGGAAAGGCCTGCCGGACCATCGCTTCACTGCGCCCGCGCGCGCGGATGTAGGGATAGGGGGAAGCGGGGTCGGCGCCGATGCCGGAAACGAGCACGAGCCGCGCAACGCCCGCCGCGGCACTCGCCCGCGCCACCGTCTCGGCACCCTGCTCGTGCACAGCCGCGAAGGTCGCGCCGCCCTTCTCGGCATAGAGGGAGACAGCGTTGACCACCGCCTCGGCGCCGGCCACGGCCGCGGCGACGGAAGCGGGATCGCCGACGTCGGCGCGGACGAAGGCAACCTTGTCATGCGCGTCGGCCGCCAGGATGGTTTCATCTCGCGGCGGGTGCCGGACGGCGACGCGCACGGATACGCCTTCGGCCGCCAGGATCCGCACCAGCCGCCGTCCCAGGAATCCTGTCCCGCCGAAGACGACCGTAGTCATCGGCGCTCCCCAGATGTGGCTCCGCGGGAATCATAGCCCTTTCTCGGACCCGCGACGCCGGAGGCCAAATTTGACATTCCCTGCCGAATGTTCCTATAATGTTCTTAAGCGCTGTTGGACATCGTGAAGACGCACCCGGCTTCCTGCCGCCGTCATGCAGCGCCATTCTGTAGGGGCGACTGGCAGGTCGCCCGCGCTTGCGCGTGACGGCGGGCGACCTGCCGGTCGCCCCTCAACTGTCCGGCGGACCCGCTGCATGGCATCCCTCGCTCGACGTGATTGCACGCCGGTTTGCGTGAGGTTGTTTTCGCGTTTTTCGCGAGACCAGGATCGGCATGACCGGATGTAGCCGCACCATTCCAGCGGCAATCTCCGCTGGGCATGGGGTCCATCGCTCGATTTCGATGGGTAGGGGCGAGCGGCGGTCGCCCTTCGACGTTCGTCCCCAGATCCGGTGGCCGGATGGTCGCTGTCGGGGGCGAGCACCGCTTGCCCTACAAGCGGCCCCGACTTTGTCATTCCCCGCTGGACATGGGGTTCATCCGCTGTTTTTCGCGCTCGCCGCGTCGGCGCCAACCTCGCTTGACAGTCGCGCGCCTTCTCCTGTTCGATGCCGGCCCTGGCAGTCGCGGGCCAGACAGGGGCGACGAGGGGGCACGAGCGATCGTGGAGCCGACCCGGGAAGCACTGCTGGAGGCCTGCGCCGGCGGCGACCGTGCCGCGCTGCAGCGGCTCTATTCCCTGACCGCCCCGCAACTTTTCGGCCTCGCCCTCGGTATTCTCCGCAGTCGCGATCTCGCCGAGGATGTGGTGCAGGACTCGTTTCTCCTGGTGTGGCGTCATGCCCGCAGTTTCGACCGCAGCCGCGGCACGGCGATGGCGTGGCTCGGGCGCATCGTCCGCAACCAGTGCTTCGACGCCCTGCGTCGCCGCGGCCGCGAGGCGCCGCTCGACGATCGGTTAATGGAGAGCTGGGAGGACCCCGCGCCGAGCCCCGCGGACGCGGCCGGCCTGAGCCAGGAGGCGCGTCGCCTCAAGGTCTGCCTCGACGAACTCGAGGCGAGCCCGCGGCAGAGCCTGCTGCTCGCCTATTATCAGGGGCTGACTTTCGAGGAGGTGGCCGGCCGCCTCGGCGCGCCGCTCGGCACGGTGAAGAGCTGGATCCGGCGCAGCCTGATCCGCCTCAAGGGGTGCCTCGAGCGATGAACTATCGCAACCCCGAGCTGCGCGAGCGCCTGGCCGCCGAATATTCCCTCGGCACGCTGCGGGGCCTGGCGCGCCGGCGTTTCGAGCGCCTGCTCGCGGACGATGCCGAGCTGCGCCGGCTGGTCGAGGGCTGGGAGCTCCGCCTCAACACGCTGGCCGAGACCGCCCCCGCCGTCGCGCCGCCGGTCCGGCTGTGGCAACGCATCGAGCAGCGCCTCGGTCCGGTGCCGGCGACGGCGCGGCGCGCCGGCCTGCTGGCGCGCTGGTGGCAGAGCCTGGAGTTCTGGCGCGGCCTCGGCCTCGTGGCGACGGCCGCCGCCGCGGCGCTCGTGCTCTATATCGCGCTCGCGCCGGAGAAGACGACCTACGTCGCCGTGCTGATCGACGCCAAGCAGACGCCGATCCTGGTCGCCAAGTTCGACCCCGATACGCGCCGGCTGAGCGTGCAGTCCTTGCAGCCGCCGGTGGCGGACCCCGCCCACTCCCATGAGCTGTGGCTGGTGGCGGGCGGCAATGCGCCGCGCTCGCTCGGTCTGCTGGCCGGTGCGCAGACCACCGTCGACCTGCCGCCGGATCAGGCCGCGGCCGTGGCGACCGCAATCCTCGCCATCAGCCTCGAGCCGCCCGGCGGCTCGAAGACGGGATTGCCCACGGAGGTCCTGTTCACCGGCGCCGTCGTCCCCGATCCGAAACTGTGACCGCGACGACGGGCTTCCTGCTCGGCGAATTCCTGCCGCCGCATCGTGGGCACCAGTATCTGATCGAGTTCGCGCGCAACTATGATCGCGACCCCGCCCGCATCCGGATCGACGTACACGCCGTATTAACGCCGACTTGTCCGTGCGATTCCGCAGTCCTCCGTCCTTTCGGGGCGCGAGGAGGTCCGCCGGCGGCGGCGCGAAGTTTCCGCGACACCTTCGCCTCGCCCGCCGGCGGGCCATCCGTGGCCTAACCACGCATTAACCTTGGCTGTGTATCAAGGCATCGAGACCGGACTGGCGGCGCAGGCTGCCGGCCCGCTTGCGCCATGGAGTCTTTCTTGTCCGCCGCGATGCCGTCGCCACAGCCCGTGGATGCCCGTGCCCTGCGCGCGTCGCTCTCGCAGCGGCTGGGGCTGTCCGTGGCACCGGGCACCGAGGGCGCGGCCGACATCTATCGCGCCATCTTCGATCACGCCAATGTCGGCATCTTCGCCTCGACGCCCGATGCCCGCTTCCTGACCGCCAACGCGGCGCTCGCCCAGATCTTCGGTTATGCCTCGGCCGAGGAGCTGATGGCGGTCGACAACATCGCGGCGCGAATCTACGCCGATCCCGCCACGCGTGAGGAGTTCAAGCGCCGGGCCGAGTCGCCGGGAGGCGTCAGCGGCCTGGTCATGCGGGCCAAGCGGCAGGACGGGCGCGGCATCTGGATGAGCGCGACAGCGGCCGCGGTGCGCGACGCGGACGGCCGGACGCTCTACTACATCGGCACGGTCGAGGATGTGACCGACCGCACCGAGGCCGAGCTCGCCGCGCAAGCGGCCGAGCGCAGCTACCGCCAGCTCTTCGAGCACACGACGGTCGGCCTCTACCGCTCGAGCCCCGACGGCAAGCAGCTCCGGGCGAACGCGGCGCTGGTGCGGCTCAACGGCTACGACAACGAGGAGGAGATGCTGTCCGCCGTCGGCAATATCGCCACCGAGTGGTACGTCGACCCGAACCGCCGCGACGAGTTCACGCGCATCCTCGACGTGCACGGCCACGTCGACGGATTCGTCTCCGAGGTCCACCGCCACAAGACGCGCGAGCGCATCTGGATCAGCGAGAGCGCCCGCGCGGTGCGCGGCGAGGACGGCCGTATCCTGCACTATGAGGGGACGGTCACCGACATCACCGCGCAGATCCGCGCCGAGGCCGCCAACCGCGCCCGCGAGGCGGCGGAGGCGATCAGCCGCGCCAAATCCGAATTCCTCGCCAATATGAGCCACGAACTGCGTACGCCGCTGAACGCCATCCTCGGCTTCACGCAGATCATGCGGCGCGAGATGTTCGGACCGCTTGGCGCCACGCGCTACAAAACCTATGCCGAAGACATCCACGACAGCGCTTTGCATCTGCTGCGCCTGATCGAGGACATCCTGGACACGGCCAAGGCCGAAGCGGCGACGCTGACGCTGAGCGAGGAGGTCTTCGATATCGAGCCGGTGATTGTCTCAGCCATGCGCATGCTGCGCGAGGACGCCGCCAAGACGAAGCTGTCGATCGACCTGGTGCCGGGCGCCGCCGCCCTCCGGCTGCGCGCCGACCGGCGCCGCTTTCAGCAGGTCGTGCTCAACCTGCTGTCGAATGCCGTGAAGTTCACGCCAGCGGGCGGCCGGGTCACGGTATCCGCGACCGAAGCCGCCGGGGCCATCACGGTCACCGTCGCGGATTCCGGGATCGGCATCTCGCCCGCAGACCTGGAACGGATCTTCGAGCCTTTCGTCCAGCTCGACCGGACGCGCTTTCAGGAGGGCGCCGGCCTCGGGCTGCCGCTCTGCCAACAGCTGATGCACGCGCACGGCGGCACGCTCCGCCTCACCAGCGAGCTCGGCCAGGGCACCCGCGCCGAGGCGTGCTTCCCCAAGGAACGCAACGCCTCGCCGGCGTGATCGCTACGCCCGTTTCTCCTCGACGGCGTCGCTGAGCGGCTGAGCCAGACGCGACAGCATCTCCTTCGGCGCGACCTGCCAGAACTTGCCGCGCTCGAGCTCCCAGTCGTTGAGCAGGCGGGCGGCGAATTTCGACTGCGTCTCGCGCGCATGTTCGGCAACGAGCCCCTTCAGCACGCCTTCCCAATGGGCCGAGGCGAGGCGCTGCCAGACGACGCTGTCGGGGTTGACGTAGTTCGGAAAGTCGCCCGCCTCGTCGTAGACGAAGGCCATGCCGCCGCTCATGCCGGCCGCGAAGTTGTCGCCGACGCGGCCGAGGACCACGACCGTGCCTCCGGTCATGTACTCGCAGCCGTTGGAGCCGCAGCCTTCGATCACCGCCGACGCGTCGGAGTTGCGCACGGCGAAGCGCTCGCCGGCCTGGCCGGCGGCGAACAGCTTGCCGGCGGTGGCGCCATAGAGAACGGTATTGCCGATGATGACGTTGGCGTTGGAGACAAGCGGGCTCGACGGCAGCGGCCGCACGACGATGGTGCCCCCGGAGAGCCCCTTGCCGACATAGTCGTTGGCGTCGCCGAACACTTCGAGCTTCAGGCCCTGCACGGCGAAGGCGCCGAGCGACTGCCCGGCCGCGCCGCGCAGCCGCACGGTGATGTGGCCCGGCTTCAGCCCCGCCATGCCGAACCGGCGCGTGATCTTCGATGACAGCTTGGTGCCGATGGCGCGTTGCGTATTGCGGATGTTGTATTGCAGCTGCATCTTCTCGCCGTCATCGAACAGCGGCCGCGCGTCCGTGATCATCTGGGCGTCGAGGGTCTCCGGTACCTCGTTGCGGCCCTGGATCGTGCAGTAGCGCGCATGCTCGCCGGCATCCGCCTGGGCGAGCAGCGGGTTGAGGTCGAGGTCGTCGAGATGGGCGGCGCCGCGGCTCACCTGCTGCAATAGGTCGGTGCGCCCGATCACCTCGTTGAGCGAGCGGAAGCCGAGCGAGGCCAGGATCTCGCGCACCTCCTCGGCGATGAAGCTGAAGAGGTTGACCACCTTCTCCGGCGAACCCGTGAACTTCTCGCGCAGGCGCGGATCCTGCGTGCAGACGCCGACCGGACAGGTATTCGAATGGCACTGCCGCACCATGATGCAGCCCATCGCGACGAGCGACGCGGTGCCGATGCCGAACTCCTCGGCGCCGAGCATGGCGGCGATGACGACATCGCGGCCGGTCTTGATGCCGCCGTCCGTGCGCAGGCGCACGCGATGGCGCAGGCGGTTCAACACGAGCACCTGGTGCGATTCCGAAAGCCCCATTTCCCAGGGCACGCCGGCGAATTTTATGCTCGACTGCGGGCTGGCGCCGGTACCGCCGACATGGCCGGAGATGAGGATTACGTCGGCCTTCGCCTTGGCCACGCCCGCCGCGATGGTGCCGATGCCGGAGCGGGAGACGAGCTTCACGCCGACGCGGGCGTCGGGATTGATCTGCTTCAGATCGTAGATCAGCTGCGCCAGGTCTTCGATCGAGTAGATATCGTGGTGCGGCGGCGGCGAGATCAGCGACACGCCCGGCGTGGAATGCCGGAGCTTGCCGATCATCTCCGTCACCTTGAAGCCCGGCAGCTGGCCGCCTTCGCCGGGCTTCGCCCCTTGCGCGATCTTGATCTCGAGTTCGCGGCAGCTGTTCAGATACTCGGCCGTGACGCCGAAGCGGCCGGAGGCCACCTGCTTGATCGCCGAGTTGGCGTTGTCGCCGTTGGCTTGCGGGCGATAGCGCGCCGGGTCCTCGCCGCCCTCGCCCGAGTCCGACTTGGCGCCGATGCGGTTCATCGCGATGTTCAGCGTGCCGTGCGCCTCCGGCGACAGCGCGCCGAGCGACATGCCCGGCGTGTTGAAGCGCTTGCGGATCTCGGTGATCGATTCGACCTCGTCGACCGAGATCGGCGCTTTGCCGGCGCGGAAATCGAGCAGGTCGCGCAGGGCCACCGGTGGCAACTTCGTCACAGCTTCGCTGTAACGCTTGAAGGTCTGATAGGATTCAGACGTGACCGCCGCCTGCAGCGTGTGAATAAGATTCGCTTCCCAGGCATGGTTCTCGCCGCCGCGCCGGTAGCGATAGAAGCCGCCGACCGGCAGGGCGACAAAGTCCTCTGCCCAGGCGCGCGCGTGCTGCGCCAGGACATTCCTCTGGATGCCGGTCAGGCCGATGCCGGAGATGCGTGATTGCATCGGCGGAAAGTATTCGGCCACCAGCGTGCGCGACAGCCCGACTGCCTCGAAATTGGCGCCGCCGCGATAGCTCGAGATCACGGAGATGCCCATCTTAGACATGACCTTGAGCAGGCCCTCGTCGATCGCCTTCTTGAACCGCTTGAGGCAATCCTCCAGCGTGAGCTCGCCGAACAAGCCGCGGCGGTGGCGATCGGCGATCGAGGCTTCCGCCAAGTAGGCGTTGACCGTCGTGGCGCCGACGCCGATCAGCACGGCGAAATGATGGACGTCGAGGCAGTCGCCGCTGCGAACGTTCAGCGAGGTGAACGTGCGCAGTTGCTGGCGCAGCAGATGCGTATGCACCGCGCCCGTGGCGAGGATCATCGGGATCGGCGCACGCTCGGCGCCGATCTTCTCGTCGGAGAGGATCACATGCACGGCACCGCCGCGCACGGCATCCTCGGCTTCGCGTCGGACCCGGGCGATGGCGTCGCGCAGCGCGTTGTCGCCGCCGGCCCGATCGAACGCGCAGTCGATCTCGACCGCGGTCGCGCCCATGTACGCGCGCATCGCCTGGAACTCGGCCGACAGCAACACCGGCGATTCGAGCTGCAGCAGCCGGCACTGGTTCTCGTCCTGGTCGAGGATGTTGCCGAGGTTGCCGAGCCGAGTCTTCAGCGTCATCACGCGGCTCTCTCGCAGGCTGTCGATCGGCGGATTGGTGACCTGGCTGAAGTTCTGCCGGAAGAAATGGTGCAGACCGCGATGATGGTCGGAGAGCACTGCAATCGGCGTGTCGTCGCCCATGGAGCCGACCGCCTCCTTGGCGTCCTCGACCATCGGGTGAAGGATCAGTTCCAGATCCTCCTGGGTGAGGCCGACGGCGACCTGGCGGCGACGCAATTCCTCCTTCTCGAAACTCGCGGGCCTACCCGGCTGCGAGCGGATCAGCGTATCGATCACCGTGATGTTCTTGATCCAGGCGCCGAAATCGGCCTGCGCCGCCAGGTGATCCATCATCTCGCGATGGTGGTAGAGCTTGCCCGCCGCCAGATCGACGGCGATCATCTGGCCGGGGCCGACGCGCCCCTTCTCGACAACGTCGCCCTCATTGACTCGGACCATGCCGGTCTCGGATCCGGCGAGCAGCAGCCCGTCGCCGGTTATGGTGTAGCGCAGCGGGCGCAGCCCGTTGCGGTCCATGCCGGCGACCACCCAGTCGCCCCCGAAGGCGCAGATCCCCGCCGGCCCGTCCCATGGCTCCATCACCGAATTGCAATAGCTGTAGAGATCGCGATGCGCCTTCGGCATGGTCTCGCGTTCGGCCCAGACGTCGGGAATCAGCAGGCATTTCACCATCGGCAGGGTGCGGCCGACGCCGACCATCGATTCGAACACGTTGTCGAGCATCGCCGAATCGGAGCCGCCAGGCTGGATGACCGGCTTGATGTCGGCCATGTAGTCGCCGTAGACCGCGGTCGCCATGCGGGTCTCGTGCGCCTTCATCCAGTTGACGTTGCCCTTGAGCGTGTTGATCTCGCCGTTGTGGGCGATCACGCGGAAGGGTTGCGCCAGGTGCCACGTCGGAAAGGTATTGGTCGAGTAGCGCTGGTGGTAGACGGCGAAGTTGGAGACGAAGCGTTCGTCGAGCAGGTCGGGATAGAACGCGGTCAGTTGCTCGGCCAGGAACATGCCCTTGTAGATCACCGACCGGCAGGACATGGAGCAGATGTAGAGTTCCTTGATCGACTCCTCCATCGCCGCCTTCTCGATGCGGCGGCGGATGACATAGAGGTCGACTTCGAACTGCTCCTCGGACGTGCCGAGGGTGTTGGCGATCATGATCTGCTCGATCTCGGGCCGCGTAGCGTTCGCCTTTTCGCCGATCACTTCGACGTTCACCGGCACCTGGCGCCAGCCGTAGATCGTGTAGCCATAGGCCAGGATCTCACGCTCGACGATGACGCGGCAGCGCTCCTGGGCGCCGAGATCGGTGCGCGGCAGAAAGACCTGGCCGACGCCGAGCTTCCCCTTGCCCGTCACCTGTCCCTGGCGGCGGATGTGCTCCTTGAAGAAATCCTGCGGAATCTGCACGTGAATGCCGGCGCCGTCGCCGGTCTTGCCATCGGCATCGACGGCGCCGCGGTGCCACACGGACTTCAGCGCGGCAATGCCGGCCTCGACAACTTGCCGCCGCGGCTTGCCGTCGATGGCCGCGATCAGCCCGACGCCGCACGCATCATGCTCGTCCGCCGGATCGTAGAGACCGTGCTCGGCGAGATGCGCGGCATTGCGGCGCCATTCGCGGACGAAGCGATTCTCCTGCTGCTGAGCCTTGTCGTCCGTCATCGCATCCCTCCCGATCAGCTGCTCGGCAGTTTGAGGCCGCGCTTCTGCAGGTCGGCGGCGGTCTCGTTGAGCACGTCATTCCCGACGTGATTCTGCCATTGCTTCATCAAGTCGGTGATTTCCGGCGCAACTCGCGCCAATTTCTTTGCAACCGGGCTGTTGTAGAACGCGATCAGCTGAGTCAATTCGTCCCGCGTAAAATACTTGGCATAGACCTCCGCCGCCGAATCCATGAATGCGGGAATGCGTTGCCTCAGGGCCGGCTTGATCAGATCCTTCATTGCCTGTTCGACTTTCGCGTCCTGGCCCGGATTGGCCTGCTGGATCAGAGCCTGGAGCTGGCTCTGCAGGAGGATTGCGATCCCGTCACGCATTGCTGCCATGTCCGAGGCGGCGAGAAGTTCCTTCGCTTTGGCAAGAGCAACCGGATCGGTCTGCGACTGCGCTCGGCTCGACACCGGCAGGAGCGGCAGGAGAAGCGTAAGCAGCAGGATGGTCGCACAGCGACGCTTCAGCATCGTCGGAGCTCCTTCATTCCGCCGCGACGGCCGTGACCGTCGCGGACTTGCGCTTGATGTAAGCGTCGATGGCTTCGGCGGCGTCACGGCCATCGCGGATGGCCCAGACGACCAGCGAGGCGCCGCGCACGATGTCGCCGGCGGCGAAGACGCCGTCGATGCTCGTCATCTTCGTGCGGTGATCGATCTTGAGCGTGCCCCAGCGTGTCACCGTGAGATCGGGAGTCTGGAATTGCGCCGGCAGGTCCTCGGGATCGAAGCCCAGCGCCTTGATCACGAGGTCGGCATCGATGTTGAAGTGTGACCCCTCGATGAGGCGTGGCGTCTGGCGGCCCGTCGCATCGGGCACGCCCAGGTGGACGCGACCGGCGCGCACACCGCTCACAGTGCCGTTTCCGAGAAAGGCCTCCGGCGCGGCGAGCCAGACGAACTCGACGCCTTCCTCCTCGGCATGGCTGACCTCGCGCTGCGACCCCGGCATGTTGGCGCGATCGCGGCGATACAGGCATTTGACCGATATCGCGCCTTGGCGCACGGCCGTCCGCACGCAGTCCATGGCCGTATCGCCGCCGCCGATGACGACGACGTTCTTGCCGGCGGCATCGAGGGCCCCGCTGTCGAACGCCGGCACGTCGTCGCCCAGCCCCTTGCGGTTGCTGGCCGTCAGGTAGTCCAGGGCCGGCACGATGTTGGCGAAGCCGACGCCCGGCGCCTGGATTTCCCGCGCCCGATAGACGCCGCAGGCGATCAGAACGGCGGCGTGGCGCTCGCGCAACTCCTCCAGCGAGCCATCGCGGCCGATTTCGAAGTTGAGGCGGAAGTCGATGCCGCTGTCGGCGAGCAACCGGGCGCGTCGCTCGACGATCGGCTTCTCCAGTTTGAAATTCGGGATGCCATAGATCATCAGGCCGCCGACCCGATCGTAGCGGTCGTAGACCCGGACCTGATGGCCGCGGCGGCGCAACTGCTCGGCGGCCGCCAGGCCGCCGGGGCCGGCCCCGATGATGCCCACCGAAGAGGCGAGATTCCGCCGGGGCTGGACGGGCTTGACCCAACCCTGCTCCCAGGCGGTGTCGGTGACGAACTTCTCGATCGAGCCGATGGTGACGGTGCCGTGGCCGGCCTGCTCGATGACGCAATTGCCTTCGCAGAGCCGGTCCTGCGGGCAGATGCGGCCGCAGATCTCGGGAAAGTTGTTGGTCGCGGCCGAAGCGTCATAGGCCTCTTCCAGCCGGCCCTCGGCGGCCAGCTTCAGCCAGTCGGGTATGTTGTTGTGGACCGGGCAATGCACCTGGCAGAACGGCACGCCGCATTGCGAGCACCGGCCGGCCTGCTCGGCCGCGTGTTCCGGCGTATATTCACTGAAAATCTCCCGAAAATCGGCCCGCCGGTTGGCGGCGGCCCGCTTTTTCGGCATCTCCTTGCCGACCGTGACGAAGCGGAGCATCCGCGGCGGCATGGGCCGTCCTCCCGTTGCAACCGGTGCTGTTCCCGAGCCTGCCACCGATTGGCGGCGCGCCCCGCGACTATACGCAACGCGATGGTGCTGCGCGAGTCCAAACTTCCCAAAAGAGTAAGAAATATTGTCCTATATTGATAGAACTCGCCCCTGTGAGGTCTCTCTGGTGAAAACTGCGAGTTAGTCGCAGCTTAATTAGTACCATTTCGGTACTATTCTAGTAAGAAATCGTCGGCCGGTGGGGGCATCCCTGCCGCGCTGACGGGGACATGCCGTAATAGCGGCGCCACCTTATCTACCGGCTGCTGGGCGCCGTCCTTCGGTGACTGATGTCCGTGCGCTAGCCGCGCGCTGGCTGCACAAAGCGCCCGCCGGGGCGGTAGCGCGCCAGATAGCTCGGGACCGTCAATTCGACGGCCGCCGGCTGAATTCCGAGATCGGCGAGCGTAAGGGCGCCGGAGCTCACGACATTGTCGCGCTCCAGCAGCCGCACCTGATCGGCGGTCAGGGGTGGCGGCGGCAGCAGTTGCAGCGTCGCCCGGTCGACGATCTCCAGCGCCAGCCCCTGCGCCCGCGCCACGGCGAAGGGGATGGAAACGAGGAGTCGACGGCGACCGATCTCGCGCAACATCAGTTCCAGCAGCTCGCGAAAACTGTAGATGCGCGGACCGCCCAACTCATAGGTCTTGCCCGCGGCCGTCGGATCCTCGGTGAGGCGCAGCAGAGCGCCGGCGACATCGCCGACATAGACAGGCTGGAAGCGCGTCTTGCCGCCGCCGATCAGCGGCAGCGCCGGTGAGAAACGCGTCAGCGCCGCGAAGCGGTTGAAGAATCCGTCCTCCGGTCCGAAGACGATGCTGGGCCGGCTGATGGCCGCTCCCGGGAAGGCAGCGCGGACGGCGTGTTCGCCCGCGGCCTTCGTCCGCGCGTACTGAGCGGAGGATGTGGGATCGGCGCCCAGCGCCGACATGTGGACGAGGGTCCGCGCACCGGCTGATCTGGCCGCATCGGCCACGGCGGCGGCGCCCTCGGCATGAACGGCGGCGAAGGTCTGTGCCCCGCGCTCGTAGAGAATCCCGACCAGATTGACCACCGCCTCCGCGCCGGCCACCGCCGCGGCAATGGAACCCGCATGGCGCACACTCGCGGCGACCGGCGTGATCTGGCCGACCGCCCCCATCGGCTTCAAGAACAGCGCCCGATCGGGATGGCGCACGGCGACACGAACGGTCCAACCCCGCTTCGCCAGTCGCTGCACCAGGTAGCGGCCGATGAAGCCGGAGCCGCCGAATACCGTCACAACCCGCGCTGCCATTCCCCACCTCTTCGCCAGCCGGCCGCAGCTTATCACCCGAGTGCGTTTCGTTTGTGGTGGCGCACATATAGCCGGGCAAGCGGCGCGCGCAACAGCCAAAACCCGTTGACTTTGGCCGGTATCCATCGACAATCGCGCCCTCCTGTTGCCCAGGTGGCGGAATTGGCAGACGCGCAGGTTTCAGGTACCTGTGGCCGAAAGGTCGTGGAAGTTCGAGTCTTCTCCTGGGCACCACGCCCGCTGACCCGGCCGATGAACCGGCGACACACCCCTGAAGATCGGCCCAGCGACCATCGATGAACATCAAGCTCCATCAAGGCGATCTGCCGGGCAACCTGGACCTCGGGCCGATCGTCGCCATCGATACGGAGACGATGGGGCTCAACCCCTTGCGCGACCGGCTCTGCCTCGTCCAGCTATCGGCCGGGGATGGCGATTGCCATTTGGTGCGCATACCGCCGCCCGGAGAGGGCGGCGATGAGGCCTCGAATCTGATGGCCCTGATCGGCAACCCGCAAGTCCTCAAGCTGCTCCACTTCGCCCGTTTCGACATCGCCGCCATGAAGCACCGGTTCGGCGTCACCTGCCGGCCGGTCTACTGCACCAAGACCGCTTCGCGGCTTGTCCGCACCTTTACCGATCGGCATGGCCTGAAGGACCTCTGCAAGGATCTGCTCGGGGTCGAACTGAAGAAGGAACAACAGTCTTCGGATTGGGGGGCGGCCGAGCTGACGCAGGAGCAGCTGCGCTATGCCGCCGCCGACGTGGTTCACCTGCATGCGCTGAAGACCAGGCTCGACGAAATGCTGGCCCGCGAAGGACGGGCCCACCTCGCCCAATCCTGCTTCGACTTTCTGCCGGTCCGAGCCGAGCTGGACTTGGCCGGCTGGCCCGAAGTCGATATCTTCGCCCATTAAGCAAATCTTTGCTTGTAATGCCGGCCAGAGCTGCGGCTGCATTGACGGCCGGGCCAGTGAATGCCTAACTTCCGGGAAGGGGTGGTCGCCGATTCGGACAGCTTTGCCCATCGCCCGTCGCCGACGAACCTCGCCGACCATCGGCCGTGCCGCGTTGCGGGCCGAGGGCGCTATCATGCGTGCACGGAGAATGGAACTGTCGCTGTGACGGCCGCGATCAAGCCCGACCGGATCAACCGTGAACGCAAGCCGAGCGAATGCGCCGACTTGGCCGTCGCCGACCGCGTGCTGCGGACCGAGGCCGACGCGATCCTGGCCCTCGGCCGCACCCTGGGCGCCAATTTCGTGCGCGCCCTCGACATCCTCTCGCAGGTCCGCGGCCGGGTCGTCGTGAGCGGCATGGGCAAGAGCGGCCATATCGCCCGCAAGGTGGCGGCGACCTTGGCATCGACCGGAACCCCGGCGCTCTTCGTGCATCCGGCCGAGGCCAGTCATGGCGATCTCGGCATGATCGCACCCGGCGACGCCGTGCTGGCGCTCTCCAACTCTGGCATCACGCCCGAGCTCGCGGTCATTGTCGGGTACACGCGACGCTTCCGCATTCCGCTCGTCGCCGTCACGGCCGGCTCGGGCACCGCCCTCGCCGAGGCCGCCGACGTGCTGCTGCTGCTGCCCCGCGCCGCCGAGGCATGCCCGCTGGGATTGGCGCCAACCACGTCGACCACCATGATGCTGGCGCTCGGCGACGCGATCGCCATCGCCCTCCTGCAGCGCCGTGGCTTCTCGACCTCCGACTTCCAGGTCCTGCATCCGGGCGGACAGATCGGCCGCAAGCTGCTGAAGGCCGCTGATATCATGCACAGCGGCGACAGCCTGCCGTTGGTGCCGCCGACGACCTCGATCAAGGAAACCGTCCTGGCCATGACGGCGAAGGGGTTCGGATGTGCCGGCATCGTCGATCACGACGGAACGCTCATCGGCATCATTACCGATGGCGACCTTCGTCGCCATTGGTCGGATAATTCGCAGACCGCCGTGGATGTCATGACCCGCCAGCCCAAGACGATCCGCCCGCATGCCCTGGCGCAAGAGGCGCTGGCCATGATGAATCTGAGCGAACGCCCCTTTACCGCCCTCTTCGTCGTCGAGGACGGCCGGCCGGTCGGGATACTCACCGTGCACGACGTGCTGCGGGCGGGCGTCGCATGAGCAGCCGGACCGCAGCCATCCGTAAGCCGGTCGAAGCGGTCGAACGGCCCTTGCCCGTGCCGCCGAAGAGCGCCGTACCGGACAACCGGCCGGGTCGGTTGGCCCGGGTCGCCAAGATCGCGCTGCCGCTCGTGGCGCTTGGCATCGGCGCCGTGATTCTGGCCTGGTCGCACGTCAACCTCCAGATCGTGCGCCTGCAGATCAGCGACAGCGAGCTCGCGCCGCAGGAGGCCGACACGATCAGCATGGTCAACCCGCGGTTCGCCGGCGTGGACGCGAAGGACCGCAGCTTCAACGTGATAGCGGACGTCGCCACGCAGCAGAGCGACACCTCGGACCTCGTTCATCTGCAGAATCCGCACGCCGAGATCGTGCTCTCCAACGACACGCAGGTCGCGGTCCACGCCGATGCGGGTCAATTGCAGCGATCCACCCAGATCCTGGATCTCAGTGGTGCGGTGAACCTAGTGCAGAGTCGAGGCTACAAACTCCATACCACCAAGGCGCGCATCGATCTCGGCGAACGCACCGCGGTCGGCGACGCCCCGGTGGAAGGCTCCGGTCCGCACGGCGAGGTGACGGCAGAGGGCTTTCAGATTTTCGATCAGGGCACGCGCGTCATCTTCCTCGGCCATTCGCACGCCGTTTTCAAGCCGCAGCCGGATCCGTCGGCGCCGTGACCTGCTTCGTAGCGCCACCGTCTCGCCGTCGGGCGCTTACCATCGCGGCCGGCATGGTCGTGGCCGCGATTCTGCCGGGGCGGCGCGCGGCACTCGCAGCTCAGGGACAGTCGAGCGATCCGTTCGGTTCCGGCCAATCCAATCTGCCGATCGAGATCGAAGCCGAGCAGGGTATCGAATGGCGCAAGAACGAAAAGGTCTACATCGCTCGCGGCAATGCCACGGCGAAGCGTGGCGACCAGACGGTCGACGCCGACACGCTGACGGCGCACTACCGCGACAAGCCTGACGGCGGCACCGAGATCTGGCAGATCGAGGCCGACGGCCACGTCCGCATGACCTCGCCGGACCGAACCGCCACCGGCGATCATGCGGTCTACAACCTCGACACGCGAGTGCTGCAGATGACCGGTTCGAACCTTCGCATCGACACCGGCAAGGAAACCCTGACGGCACGCGACGGCATCGAGTACCAGGACAACGCCTTGATTGCCATCGCCCGCGGCAACGCCGTCGTCGTTCAAGGCACGAAGCAGGTGACCGCCGACAAGATGACCGGGCATTTCGAACGGCAGACGGACGGCAAGTCGCGCCTCGTCCGCGTGGAAGCCAACGGCAACGTGCAGGTGAAGACGCCCAACACCTTCGCGACGGGCAACGAGGGCGACTACGATGTCGACAAGGACTTCATGACCTTGACCGGCAACGTCAAGGTGACGAACGGGCAGAACCAGTTCAACGGCGAACACGCGGAGGTCGACGTCAAGAGCGGCGTCAGTCGCCTTGTCGGGGGCAGCGACGGCACCGGCAAGGTCAAGAGCCTGATCATGCCGTCATCGTCATCATCGACGCCGAAGACGTCGCCATGACAGCGTCCGTCCTCCCGATCGACGAGCCCGACTTGCGTTCGTTGCGTACAGATCAGTCCGACCAGACGGCGAAGATTGCGGCCCTGGCACCGGGCCTCGTCGCCAACAACCTGACGAAGGAATTCCGCAAGCGACCGGTCCTGCGCGGCGTGTCGGTTTCCGTGCGGCGCGGCGAGGTTGTCGGGCTGCTGGGTCCGAACGGCGCCGGCAAGACGACCTGCTTCTACATCATCACCGGTCTCATCACGGCCGATGCAGGGAGCATCGTGCTCGACGGCGTCGATGTCACCAACCTGCCGATGTACCGGCGCGCCAAGCTGGGAATCGGTTACCTCCCGCAGGAAGCCTCGGTGTTCCGCGGACTGACCGTCGAGGAAAACATCCGCGCCGTTCTTGAAATTACCGAACCCTCGCGCGAAGCCCGGTCGGCGCGGATCGAGGGATTGTTGACGGAGTTCTCGATCGAACATCTCCGTCGGGCGCCGGCGGTCGCGCTCTCCGGCGGCGAGCGACGGCGAGTCGAAATCGCCCGCGCGCTGGCGTCGCGGCCGAACTTCATCCTCCTGGACGAGCCCTTCGCCGGCATCGACCCGATCACGGTCGGCGATATCCGCTCCCTCGTCAGTCACCTGAAGGATCGCGGCATCGGCGTGCTGGTCACCGACCACAATGTGCGCGACACTCTCGACATCGTCGATCGCGCGTATATCCTCTACGAAGGTAAAGTCCTGCGCGAAGGACGGCCGCCGGAGATCGTCGACGACGAAAACGTCCGGCGCGTCTACCTCGGCGACAGGTTCAGCCTTTAGGCACGGGGATTGCGGTCGACGGCCTGGCACCGGCACCCCCGCGAAGGCGACCACCAAGAGCAAGACGGCATGGCCACCTCGTTGTGAGGCCGCTGCGAGAAAGGATTGATGGGATGGCCGTTCGCCAGCGCATGGATCTGCGACAGACCCAGTCGCTGGTGATGACGCCCCAGCTGCAGCAGGCGATCAAGCTGCTGGAGCTGTCTAATCAAGAGCTCGCCGCCTATGTCGAGCAGGAAATCGAACAGAACCCGCTGCTGGAGCACGAAGACGCCGCGGAGCCGATAGGCGATGCCGCCGGTGACGACCCCGATACCGCGACAGCGGGAATGGAGCCGCGCGACGCCAGCGAGATCGCATCGACGGAAGCGATGTCTGACGGCATCGAATCGTCCCTCGACGGCGACTACGACAATCTGTGGACGAACGACGGTTCGGAGGGCGGCGGGAGCGCGCCGTCATTGCTCACAACCGGTGCCGGCCGCGGGCCGGACAGCGACGGCGCAGACACGGCGGACGCGCTCGAGCAGACCCTGAGCCGCGAAGTCAGCCTGCGCGAGCA